>CAINUH010000255.1 GCA_903853735.1 uncultured Desulfomonile sp.
CATACGCGTAGGTCATGCCTCCAAACGGTTGTCTTATCTCTATGAGCACGCCGGACTCGTTTCTGATTTGGTCTTCAGCCCCAACGCCGTACGGAAGAACCATCACCAATGCCAGGGCGGCAGCCAATATTCCCATTTTCATAGACGTTGGCCTCCAATAGATAAGTCTGTTTGTATTTCTAAATTAACGTTCATTATTATAACATATTGAAGATTTTATGCTAGATTATATAATAACTTATCTTTATAACTATCAATAACGGAAGACATATTATCTTCAAGCCAGGCATCCGCTGAAACCTTGGGCACCACTGCGCTGCCGGAAATCCCGAACGCTGCCAGCTTTTTCCGTTCCGCATTCACAATGTTTTTCAAGTCCTTGGATCGATTCTTCGTGGCCGAATTAAGATTGGCCCGCAGTTCATCGAGCAATTGACTTTTCTCTTTGGCCATGGGTAGTTTTGCCAAGATATCCAAATGCTTGCGAAGCTCTTGGCCATGCGGCATGTTGTTCACCATATCGTTCCAGATCAGGGATTTAATCGTATGTGCGTCATCCTCATTTTCCTTATCAATTGATGCTATCGTCTCGTCACCACTAGCCGGATGTTCAACGAGTCTGAGTTGAAATCCCTTGGCTTTTTTTCTTAGCTCCTCCAGGTGAAGGTCCTTCTTTTCCTCCGGCGACAGTGACATCCCCTTTGTGCGTTGCATCATCAGGTCTATGGTGCTGAGTATTTCACCCAATGGTTGCTCCTCTCCTATTCACGGATCTGTCCGTCTCCCAACACAATAAATTTTGTAGTAGTGAGATCTTCCACTCCCATGGGGCCATAAGCGTGTATTTTTGTCGTGCTGATGCCAACTTCCGCCCCAAGCCCGTACACGTATCCGTCACTCATCCTGGTAGATGCATTGACGATCACTGAAGATGAATTGACCTCTTTGAGAAATCTCTGAGCCGCCGTATAACTCTTGGTGACGATCGACTCCGTATGAAGTGACCCGTATTGTGCTATGTGGTCTATGGCCATCTCTATGTCGTCCACTATTCTGACGGCCAGCACAAGGTCCAGATACTCCGCATACCAGTCCTCCTCGGTTGCAGCCTGCATCGTCTGAACAATATTTCGGGATCTTTCGCAGCCCCGTAGTTTGACACCGGCAGTCACCAGTTCTTCCGTTATTACGGGCAAAAATTTGTCGGCAACACTGCGATGCACCAGGAGTGTCTCCATAGCGTTACACACACCAGGCCGTTGAACTTTGGAATTAATAGCTAGTTTCACAGCCATTTCCAAGTCTGCATCAGCGTCAACATAGAGGTGACATACTCCCTTGTAATGCTTGATGACCGGTATCCTTGAATTTTGTGCGACAAAACGTATGAGTTCTTCTCCTCCACGAGGAATTATGAGGTCTATAAGTTCCTCAAGCTGGAGCATGTAGAGTATGGCTTCCCGGTCCGTTGTGGGAAGAAGGTTAACAATGTCCTGATCCACGCCGTTTTCAAACAGGACTTCCTTGAAAATGGCCACTATTGCCTCATTTGAATTAACCGCCTCTGAGCCTCCGCGCAGAATAACTGAGTTGCCCGCTTTTATGCATAGGGCTGCCGCATCAGCGGTGACGTTGGGCCGAGACTCGTAGATGATCCCTATGACGCCCAGGGGTATTCTCATTCGGCCCACCCGGATTCCATTCGGACGGGTCCACATGCGGACTATCTCACCCACAGGGTCGGGAAAAGCTGCGATTTCCTCCAACCCCGCCGCTGTCTGGTCGATCACCTTGTCTGAAAGTGTCAAACGGTCCATCATGGCCGCGGACAAACCCTTAGCACTACCTTCCTCAAGGTCCCTGCTGTTTGCCTCTTGCAGAACGGATCGGCGGTCACGGAGTTTTTTCGCTGTGCGGACGAGGATCTTCTCCTTTAAGGTCATGGGAAGGACAGCGGCTTTCCGGGCCGCAGAGTGAGCCAGTTGAGCTGTTTTGAGGACTTCTTCCTGTAGTGACATGCGTTTCTCCAAGTGCTTATGACTTATTCGTGGTATCAGTTATGGAGGACGTGAATGCTGATAAACGCCCGCCGGTGCGGCATGTGAAACTCGGCCACACCGATTCATTCTAACTCTTTCTGAAGTTTTTCGGGAGGTTTTTTTGAATGATTCCCATTGTGTCTGTGGTAGGAAAATCGGATTCCGGTAAAACCACTTTGGTGGAAAAAATTGTTCGTGAACTGACAGCCAGGGGACATCTGGTTGCCACCGTAAAACACGACGCGCACAGCTTTGAAATCGATCATCCGGGAAAAGATTCCTGGCGCCACAAGCAGTCAGGCGCCAGAATGACGGTGATTTCATCCCCAAGCAAACTGGCGCTGGTGGCTGATACTGAACATGACTACAGCCTGGCCGAAATCCGCGACGCATTCATTTCCGGCGTGGATATCATAATAAGTGAAGGATACAAACGGGAAAGTCATCCCAAGATCGAAGTTTTCCGGAGTGAGATCCACCGAGAGTTGCTCTGCAAGGACGACGAGAACCTCGTTGCTATTGCAGGGGATCCTCCAATCTCCCCTGAAGATATCCCGGTATTTGATTTGAATGACGCTGGGCCGCTGTGCGATTTCTTGGAAAATCGGTTTCGCCTGGCATCCTCCAACACCACAGACACGGGATGAAGTTCACAATTCATCAAGGATGTCACGTAAAGATCGGCTTCATGTTGTGTGCCGATCTGTGGCCGGTGGAGTTTCGCCCTAACCGGAAAAATGAATAATTACAAAACCGAATTTACGGATCAGGATCATGACCCGCAGAGTGGCTCCGATTGTAGGACCCGCATTGACGAGCCTTACGCCGACCCGGTCCGCAAACACATCGAACTGAGGGGCATATTGCAAGGGATAGGGTGCCGTCCGACGGTATATCGTCTTGCGCTCAGGTCGGGTCTCGCCGGATGGGTGATGAATACCACCGGAGGCCTCATCATCGAGGTCGAAGGCCGTCCGGAACAATGTGCTGGGTTTTCGGAAGAACTTGTTCGCTCCATTCCTTTCCCAGGCAGTATCGACAGCATTGACGAGCGGATCTTATCCCCGGTGGGCGAGTCAGATTTCCGTATCTGTGAAAGCATAGGGGGGGAACGGTCGATCACGCCTATTCCTCCGGACACAGCCGTCTGCCCAGAATGCGTAGAAGAGTTGTTCACGCCGGAGAATCCTCGTTACCTCTTCCCATTTATTACCTGCACACTCTGCGGTCCCAGGTTTACCGTGGTCAGGTCTTTTCCATACGATCGTGAACGTACGAGCATGGCGGATTTCACTATGTGCCCCAGGTGTCTGGCCGAATACTCATCTGCGCCTGACCGGCGATTCCATTCCCAGACCAATTCGTGTCCCGCGTGTGGTCCAAGGCTGAGCCTCACGGATATGGACGGCAATGTCTTGGACGGAGATCCCATGGTGCAGGCCATTCGTTTTCTTTCACAAGGAAAAATCCTGGCAATAAAAGGAATCGGTGGATTCCACATAGCCTGTGACGCTCTGAACGATGACGCGGTAGGGCTTCTCAGGGAGCGCAAGGGTAGGGCGGAAAAACCTTTCGCAATAATGATGCCGGATCCGGGAACGGTCGGGCGATACTGTAGAGTGTGTGAGCAGGAGAAACAACTTCTCCTGTCTCCGGTGGCCCCCATAGTACTCCTGGAGGCGGCCGGTGAGCGGCTTGCAGCCAATGTGGCTCCATTCATGGGAACATTGGGCGTGATGCTTCCCTACTCGCCTGTTCACCATCTATTGTTCGAGCATCCCGACGTGGAACCGTCGGGCAGGCCGAAGGCGCTGGTCATGACTTCCGGCAACCGCTCCGAGGAACCGATAGCCGCAGGAAACCGGGAAGCGCTCCAGCGGCTCCCCGACCTGGTGGATGCGTTTCTGGTCCATAACAGAGACATCGTGCTGAGGGCTGATGATTCCATCGTCAGGGTCATTGCAGGTCGGGCAACTGTTTTACGGAGATCCAGAGGATTCGTGCCCGGAGAGTTCAAAATCCCCGCTTCCTTTTTTTCCACCGGCATTGGAAGCATGGGCTCCAACAGATCAACACAAACCTTTGAGAAGCTTGGATCAGATTTGTCGCCGGTAGTATTGGGCGCAGGAGGCGACCTGAAAAATTGCCTTGCCGTCATAAAGGAAGATCGTTTAGTTCCGGGGCCGCATGTGGGCGATCTGGCTTCTCCCGTGGGGCAGGAATACTTCAAACAGTCCCTGAATGTGCTCACAGGTTACCTGGACGTCGCTCCATCGTTGATCGCTGTTGACCCGCACCCCGAATACTTCAGCAACAGCCTGGCCCGAAAAATTGCCGGCACGGTAAACGAGGTGTTTCACCATCATGCCCATGCCGTCAGCCTCCTGTTCGAACACGGAATTCCGGGCCCTGCCATATTCGCAGTCTTTGACGGAACGGGATATGGGAGCGACGGGACCATCTGGGGAGGCGAATTCATCGTTTCGGACGTGGATTCATTTACACGGGTCGCGGCCATAGGCCGGTATTACCTGCCAGGCGGAGAGGCAGCCATCCGGGAACCCATCAGAATTCTCGCCGCGCTACTGGCCGAAGATTGGGAATTGCCGGATAGATTCATACCGCTCATGGGAGATCAGATCGGCCGTGTCCGTCTGTGGCTCGAGGCTGCAAGAAAAGGGATCAACTCGCCTTGGACCTCCTCAGCAGGCCGGCTTTTTGATGCTGTTGCAGTTGCAGCGGGTTTCCGTGGACCCGTGACGTTTGAAGGTGAAGCTGCCATGTGGCTGGAAGGAATCGCCGACAAGACTGAACAGGGAACTTATAAGGTCAACTTTGTCCAGCAAGAGCCACTGTATGTGGATGCAAGCGGCCTGATTGCGGAGGTCGCAGAACACATCCTGGACGGCGCACGCCCCGAACAGGTTTCAGCACGATTCCATAACACGTTGGCAGACGTCATCGCGTGGATTGTGAACAGAGTCTCAGGGGAAACAGGTATCACTACGGTGGGTCTCACGGGAGGGTGTTTTCAGAACAAGCTTCTGACAGAACGAACAGTGGCTTTGCTTGAGTCCCGGAACTTCAAGGTTCTCCTACACGAGACGATTCCGCCCAATGACGGAGGAATAGCCGTTGGCC
Source organism: uncultured Desulfomonile sp. (assembly GCA_903853735.1). The sequence goes on from CAINUH010000255.1 coordinate 5,181, forward strand.
AGGCAATAGCAGCCCTGTCACGTTTCAGGCGAATTGCCGACCGGACATCGTGACCTGAATTAGCCATAGAACCTGAATAAGGACAGGTCCGTACCGTAATTGCGAGCGCAGTGAAGCAATCTCGTCAAAACTCTCGAGAAACGGTATATAGTAAATTTGAACTTTTCTTGAATAGAATGGGAAATATTTAAGGAAGCGGAATATGTGTCTTGCCATACCAATGAGGCTTATTGAAATTACAGGCGAATGCACCGGTAAGGTGGACTCGGGAGGCGTGAAAGCCGACGTTGTCTTAACCATGGTACCTCACGCCTCTCTCGGAGACTACCTGATAGTACATGCCGGCTTCGGGATAGAGGTTCTGGATGAAGAAGAAGCTCACATCAGGCTTGAACTGTTCAGGGAACTGGCCGAGGCATATCAGCCTCAGGAGGAGCAGTGATTTCCGGGGATGAAAGCCGCGTAGCAGGGGCTCTGGTCAGGGACATACGTGAGTCGTGCGAAAAAGTGTCGGGCACGTTGAAGTTTATGGAAGTGTGCGGCACGCACACTATGGCCATACATTCCGCAGGACTGAAAAGCCTTTTCCCCGGGAATCTCCATCTTGTTTCCGGCCCTGGTTGTCCGGTTTGCGTGACTGAAAAAAAATTCATTGATCAGGCCGTTCTGACTGGGAAAAAGTACGATGCGTGCCTCATCACCTTCGGGGACCTCATAAGGGTTCCCGGATCCTTGGGATCTCTTGCTCGGTTCAGGTCCGAAGGAGGCCGGGTGCGGATTGTCTATTCCCCTATTGACGCCGTAGGGATCGCCGCTGAGCAGTCGCCGCGTCCGGCGGTTTTCCTTGGTGTTGGGTTCGAGACCACGGTTCCGACCGTGGCTGCAACCCTCAAGGTGGCCATGTCCAGTGGAGTTGAGAATCTCTTTGTCCTCTCAGCGTTCAAGACGATTCATCAACCGCTCAGAATCCTGGCCGCCAAGACCGATCTCGACGGTTTTTTGTTGCCTGGACATGTAAGTGCAATAATAGGTTCCGACTGTTATCAGTACCTGGTGGACGATTTCGGGAAGCCCGGTGTAGTGGGGGGCTTTGAACCGCTTGACATCTTGTTGGCCATCAAAGATCTTGTCAAAATGGCTGTGATCACCTTTCCGCAAATAGTTAACGATTACAAAAGGGTAGTACGACCACACGGCAATCCTTCGGCCGTGGCAATCACTGACGAAGTCTTTGAACCCTGCGAGGCCTCATGGCGGGGGCTAGGGCTCATTCCAGGAAGCGGTTTGGCCCTGAGAGATCCCTACTCAAAATTTGACGCAAATCTGCACCTCCCTGTAGATGTCCCGCCCGCACAGGATGATCCTCGTTGCAGATGCGCCGTCATCTTGACAGGCAGTCTCACACCGGACGAGTGCGGACTTTTTGGCCGGGAATGCACTCCGGAAGAGCCGGTTGGGCCGTGTATGGTCTCGTCGGAGGGGACATGTGCCGCATACTACAAGTACGGAGCCCAGTGACAAATGTCCCATGAGCCGCATAGGACAATTCAACTCGGGCATGGAGGCGGAGGCCGAATGACGGGCCGACTAATCCGCGACGTCCTGCTGCCCAAACTGGATCGGGGACGTTTGAGGCCGCTTCCTGACTCAGTTGTCCTTTCCGGTCTTGGAGACTCAGTCGCATACACAACAGACTCTTTTGTAGTTTCTCCAATATTTTTTCCAGGCGGAAATATAGGATCGCTGGCAATTCATGGAACGTGTAACGACCTCGCCTGCTCGGCTGCACGGCCCATGTTTTTCTCTCTGAGTTTGATACTTGAGGAAGGCTTTCCCATGGATCAACTGGAGACAATCGTGCAGAGCATTGCACAGGCGGCTGACACGGCCGGGGTCGAAATCGTTACCGGCGACACAAAGGTAGTGCCCAAAGGAAGTGCTGATAGGATTTTTATTAACACCTCGGGAATCGGGACGGTTCAAGCCTCAGCTATACCATCTCCGGGCAGAATAAGTGTGGGAGATCAAATTCTTGTAACCGGTCCCGTGGGTAACCACGGCATGGCAGTAATGCTCAGCAGGGCTGAATTCTCCTTCGATTTTGATTTGGTATCGGATTCCACGTCCGTTTGGCCCGTAGTAGAAAAACTCATCGAACTTGGGCCGGCCCTAAAGTTCTTGAGGGACCCCACGAGGGGAGGTATTGCTGCGACGCTCAACGAAATTTCCTTCAGCACTGGTCATGGAATAGAAATAGAAGAACGGACTATTCCATTGGACAAATCCGTTGTTGCTGCCTCTGAGATTCTCGGCATAGATCCTCTTCAGGCGGCCAACGAAGGGAAAATAGTGGCAGTCGTGGAAAAGGGAATGGGGAATAAAGCCTTGGAGCTTATCAGGGGATGTCCGATTGCAAAAGGCGCGGCTATCATTGGGGAGGTGACTCAGGAACATCCGGCGGTTGTGGTAATGAAAACCAGGATCGGCGGATCCAGGGTGGTGGCTGAACCATCCGGTGAACTGCTTCCCAGGATATGCTGAAAACTCTACAGAGAAAATAGATGAAACCGTTCCAATAATATACTCCAATCAAAGGAAATCACATGGCCGACCAAGACAAAATACCGGCGAGTACGACCCCTGACAGCCTCTGTTCGGTTCACCGCTTTCCTCTGCCGGAACGCAAGCAGGGTGAAGATAATGCCTATGTAAACGCCCTGACGCGACGACCGTACCCTTGAAAACCCAAAAAAGACACTTCAACCTCGTCAGCCTGGGATGCCCAAAGAACAGGGTGGACTCGGAGAGAATTCTCTTCGTCATGGACAACGCCGGGTTCATTTTTACTCACGACCCTGCGGTGTCGGACGTAATCATTATCAACACGTGTGCTTTTATAGAAGACGCGGTGGAAGAATCCATCCAGGCCATACTGAATTACAGGGCCGAACATCGAGAGTCTTTTCTGGTAGTTGCAGGTTGCATGCCCCTGCGCTACCGTGACGAACTGAGAAAATCCCTGCCGGAAGTGGACCTTTTCATCACCCCTGATCAGATCCCGGATCTGCCCACTATTTTACAGGGCTCTACCATGTCACGGGTCCAACACCATCAAGTCTTAAGCCAGGGTGAACATACCCCATTATCGCACATCGCGTCTTTCAATGATCAAGTGGAGGACCGGTCGATTAGCCGCGAGGATGGCCGGACAATAACTGGAGCAGAAAGGATTCTCTCTACTCCGGGATACGCTTATTTGAAAATAGCGGAGGGATGCAACCGTTCCTGCCGGTATTGCACCATCCCGGCAATAAGAGGCCCGTTGAGAAGCGTAAGTACTGATGCCCTGGTCGAGGAGGTACGATTTCTGGCTCGCTCGGGCGCTCGAGAAGTTGTCCTGACCGCACAGGACCTGACGAGTTACGGTGTGGATCGAAATGAAAAGCGCGGTCTGCTCAGACTGCTCGAAAGGATCAGCGCAATCAACGGGATACAGTGGATACGGCTGATGTACCTCCACCCAAACGGCATCCCTCGAGGCTTGGCCAGGCTCATCGGAGAATCCGAAAACATCCTGCCCTACCTGGATATACCCTTCCAACATATCTCCGACAAGGTCCTGCGGAGCATGGGTAGACCCTGGAAAGGAGACCGCCTAAGAAAACTCGTGGACAGTTTGAGAGAAGAGATCAACGGCCTGGTCTTGCGGACGACCCTGATGGTGGGCTTTCCCACGGAAGGTGACAATGAGTTCAAGGAACTCCGGGAGTTCGTTGAGTCCTACCGCATCGAACACGTTGGTGTTTTCGAATATTCACCCGAAGAGGGGACGCCTGCGTTTGATCTGGGGGATCCTGTGCCGAGAAAGGTCAAACGTTCCAGGGCTGCCGCAATACGCCGGATAAATTCGCGATACGTGACTCGGCGCAACCAGCGCAGAATCGGCAGTATCGAACACGGTATGGTAGAAAGCGTATCCCAGGAATCAGAATTCCTGCTCCAAGGCCGTGCCTGGGACCAGGCCCCGGAGGTCGACGGCATACTGTACATTGTGGAAGGTGAGGCTCAAGCAGGTGAAATCCATCGCGTCACAATAACCGGGGCACATGGCCCAGACCTTTTCGGGGCCATTGAGAACGAGCAGTGTCAGGCATGATGCAATGTGTGTCACAAACTGAATCAGGATGAAAAAATGGGCCTGTTATGTTAAATCTTGTGAAAGGCCTGTGATGGATGGTGATTAGAGAAATATTTTTCAAAAGAGTTGTCCGATGCTGAGGGCTTGGAATGACTACTTTAGCGGTTGAGATACGGCCGGTGAATGCGGTTAACGTGGAGGTAACAGAGGAAAGCCTGAGCGTTGATCTCAACGATGGCAGAACGATATTGGCCCCACTGGCCTGGTTCCCACGGCTCCTGCATGGAATACAAGCCGAGCGCAACAACTGGCGATTCATAGCTGGTGGAGAGGGTATTCACTGGCCGGATCTGGACGAAGACATCCGCATTGAGAACATCTTGTCCGGCAAGCCTTCAAGAGAAGGTCAACGGTCGTTTCAGCAATGGCTCGACAAACGCCGGGGCAATAACCAACGAATTTGTAAGCGCTGATCGGTGAAAAAAATGAACTGCGACTCTAGTTTTGAAAAAAGTCTTGAAAGGAGCGGGACAGCCATGACGGCTCAGGCATATTTCAACGGCTTTCCGAAAGAATGCGTCACCTTCTACACCGAATTGCAGAAGAACAACACCAAGACGTGGTTCAACGAACACAAACGCGAATACGAACAATTTGTCATGGCCCCAGCATGTGACTTCGTAGGGGAGATGGGCAATGCGCTCAAAACCCTAGCTCCAAGCATCGTGGCGGATCCCCGCGTGAACAAGTCCATTTTCCGTCCGTACCGAGACATTCGTTTCAGCAAGGACAAGACACCATACAAGACCCATTTGGGAATTTTTTTCTGGGAGGGTCATCTCGCTAAAATGGATTGCCCCGGCTTCTATTTTCATCTGGAACCGCCCATGGTAATGCTGGGAGTGGGTAATCATTGTTTCTCCAAGCACATATTGGAACTCTATCGTGATTCGGTAGTGGACCCAAAGTTTGGGAAAGCCCTGGCAAAGGCAGTGCAAAAAGTTCAATCCAAAGGCGATTACGAGATCGGAGAGAAGCAATACAAAAAAGTCCCGCGCGGATACGATAAAAACCACGAGAATGCTGATCTGCTTCTCATGGGCGGATTGACAGCAGCCTTTTCAACGCAAATACCGGAAGCGCTGCACTCCAAAGATTTCATCCACTACGCCTTGGAGAAATTCAAAGATATGTCCCCAATTCACACATGGCTCCTGGAAATGATCGGCAGGCTCAAAAAGTAGCCCGATAGGCTTGTTCCAGCCGTGTGTGCGCGGCCTCCCCATCACCGGTAAAGGTAGGAGTACAGTACTACCGCCAAGCAGGCAGTTGCCAAAACGACTATTTTCATGAGTAGATACGTTTCCATGCAGCCATAATATCCAAGGAAACGCATCAAACCAAGAAAAAAACCGGCGGACACGCTTGAAGCTGAACCACACCTGGATGCCTGTCACCATTTGAACCGCCATAAAACACAAATAACTTTAACAAAATAATCTATCATACTAATTTTAGTATTTTTAATTGACTATCATCCCTCTAGTCTGATATGTTCCCGCCATATTTTGCGCTGGGTGAAAAATCTCGGCCCGCACGAAAGCAGGTCGAAGGCAGTGCAAATACTGCATTCGGGAAGAAACCGCCTTGCTC
>CAINUH010000256.1 GCA_903853735.1 uncultured Desulfomonile sp.
GCGGATCGCGTGTTTTCACTGCTGCCCCTTGAGGGTGTCCACCACTTCTGAGCGGCCTCTCTCTGACGCTACAGTCAAGGCGGTCTTGCCTTCCCAGTCCCGGGCACCAACATTGGCTCCTGCGGCCATAAGGATTTTCACTACGGGATTTTGACCGTTCCTGGCGGCCACAATCAGAGCTGTGCTACCCTCATTGTTTCCGGCATTGACCTCTGCGTTCTTGCCCAGGAGAATCTTAACCACATCCGCATGACCGTTCTGTGAAGCCTGAATCAAGGCTGTGCTGCCGTCTTTGTCCTTGGCTTGCACATCCGCTCCCCTGGTGGTCAGCAATCTCACCACGTCGGCATGACCATTCTCCGCAGCTATTATAAGTGCTGTGCGCCAGTTCTTGTTCGTCGCGTTGATAACGGCATTTGTGTTTAGCAGGAGTTTGGCGGTATCGGTGTGACCGCCCCGTGACGCCTGGATTAGTGCTGTGTTGCCCCTATTGTCCACGGCATGGACGTCCGCCCCTAAGGCCGACAGACTCCTTACTACACCGGTACGACCACGACCGGCAGCGGCCGGCAAGGGAGTAACCCCGTTTGGAGGTCTGAAATTAGGATTTGCCCCTCGTTGTACAAGCAGCTTGATCACCTCCAAATTCTCCAATCCGGAAGCCAGGGTTAAGGCAGTGTCGCCCGAGGTTGTCACTGCATCCACCCTTACTCGCTGCTCCAATATCCTCTTAACCTCGCGATCATCCCCACGCACGGAAGCAATCACGAGTTGACGTTCCAGGTCTCCACCCGTGTTAGTCTTTATCTCCGCCCCTTTTTCCAGAAGCAGCTTCACCACAGGTGCATGGCCCCCGCGACATGCTTTGATCAGGCCGGAGACACCCTCCAGGTCAGCAGCATTCACATCAGCTCCCCTGTTGAGGAGAAGTTGGACGGCTTTCAAATGTCCGCCGGCGCAGGCCAGAGTCAACGCGGTATCGCCCCCGTTGGTCCTCGACTTAACATCCGCCCCTTGATCCAAGAGCAATTCCAAGATCTTGACATGGCCATTTCCGGCAGCCACAGACAAGGGCGTCTCACCCTCCGCATTCTTCGCGTCGATTCTTGCACCACCATGCACAAGCAGGCCGACCACTTCTACGTGGCCACTTTCACCCGCGGCCAATAAACCCGTGGAGCGAGAATTGTCAGTGGCATCGATTTCAGCGCCTCGGGATAAAAGTAGTTTGACTATCTCGGCGTGCCCTTGCCTCGCACTGATGATGAGGGCAGTAGCATTGTCTTCGCTCCTGGAATCGACATCCGCGCCGTAGGAAATAAATTTCTCAGCCGTTTCCAGATCTCCGGCGGCAGCGGCATCCAAGAACTTTTTCCGTAATTCGGATTCCGGTATCTTGGGGCCTACGAAGGACAATGGGAATGCGCCGACAACGGTTCCTTCGAACTGTGGGTGCTGGCGTCCGGCAGTATCTTCTTTGGTGTGGTTATACGCGTACTCATAGGCCTCGTTCAGAGTCACCACTCCGTCATGATCTTTATCCGCCTTGCCCTTCAACCCCTCAAGGAGGTTGTGGGTAAAAACACTATTCCTTTTGTCGGGCAGTTCCCAAGATAATTGACCGTCTTTGGCCGAACTAATAATAGCCCGACCGGAAGAATTACGAGCTTCGCGGATGAACAGTTCAAGAGACGGAGTAAGCGCCTTGGGCTTCATCTGGGAAAAACCGCCGGCGTGACAGGCATCCGCAATAATAAGCACTCGCTCGGCGCTAATTTCTTTGAGAAACTCCAGACCACTCATTTTAACGCCTGTTGTTCCCAAATACTCCGATTCGGAATCATAAGGAAGAAACAGGAATTCCTTCGGCCTCATAGGATCAAAAGCCCCGTGACCGCTCAGAAATAGAATGACCGTGTCGTCTTTTCCTGCCTTGGGCAACATATAATACAGATATTTCTCAATCTCGGATTTGATGGCTTTTTCATCAAGAAGGAATGTCACACGTGTTTCCTTAAAAATCTTGTCCTGTGTCTGCAGGAAATCGCCAAAAGCTTGGGCGTCTCTGTCGGCAAGATCGAGCTTAGGGATCTTCGAGTCACGGTATTTGGACACTCCGACCATCAAGGCGTACAGGACCCCTTTGGCCGGGGGCGGCGCCGAAGCGGATTCATCCTTTCCACCCGTTTTCACAGAGGGGGTCGAGTCGGCGGCCAATGCAGTTCCTGGCATGGCGAATGAGAAGATGAGGACGAGAACAAGAACCGGCGATGCCACTTTCAATAGATTCTTGAGGGTACGGTGAACGAACAAGCCCGAGGTCATTTGCATAGCATTCCTCTGTGAACCTGTCTCATTAGTGTTTGATTTTTTTTAAAACCGCTCTTATCCTGCTGCTACGGACGAACCCTTTGTGAATCGCCGATTTACCGGCACAGCAACTCAGTCTTCAGTTTTGACAACATCCCGAGATTGAAGTTCCCTGGTGTCACGACTAAAGCATCAAGGCCATCACGTTTCTCCGAATAACAGATGCAAGATCGTCCAGGTTGGCTACTTTCGCACCATTGCTGTGGAGTGTACTGCCGGAAGCCGTATCAATCATGCGGCATTCAATGTTAACAGCTTCGTCCGAATGCGACACATTTATCACTATTGCAATAGTGATATCGAGACTCTTGCGCAGGCCTTCCAGCATATTTTGTATGTCGTAGGGATTGACTTGCTTGTTCCTCACTGCCTCTCTGAACAGCGCCGGCGATACTACCTGGTAGCGCTCCATTAATGCCATATCCGGCTCGAGGGCTCGATAAACAGCGTCAATCCTATCTTGTGGAACTATCTTCTTAAAATCGTTAAACAAGACTATGAATGCTGCTCGCTGCGCTCCCGCCTCCAGTGTGGCCTTGGGCTTGGGCGCTTTGTCCCACGTAATGTGACTCAAGCCCACCACGGTCGGCGGGGCTTCCGTGGGATACAACATAACAGTGAGGATTATTGCTGCAGCCACGGCTGTGGCGGCCACGGCGGGAATCCTAAACCACTCAGAGACCACATCCCGGAATCTCTTAGGCCTCGGCTCTCTCTCGCCGCCGCGTTTGGGTTCGACTCCTGCAGGAAGACGGTCACTCAACTTTTCCCATAAATCCTCGGACATGGTTTCTACAGGTTCTCCGGTCCTATAAGCAGCCAGTTCTTCGCGACATGCAGGACACTCTATGAGGTGTGCCTCCAGCAGGGTACCAGGATCACGGTCCACACGGGCCAATTCGTAGAGTTCACGGGGATGCGGACAGAAGGCAGTTCTATTTTCTCGCAAAGCAGCGACAATGTTGCGCAGGTCTTCTAGTTCCGACAGGCACGCATGGCAACTTGCCAGATGGTGCTCGACCCTGTCCCTGTCCGCAGGGGAGAGCCTTTCCTCGAGGTACGAAACCATTAGGTCGTCCACGTGGTCGGAAGATTGTGGCTTATGCGGATTTTTCAACTCTTTGTCCCTCTATGTAAGAATGCACTGTAATACCATTTCGCTACAAAATAGGTAGCTTCACCGGGATGTCGGCGTGCCTCTGGAGCGTAGTCTCAGGTCTTGCCGTCCGCAGCGAAGGAGGCATGCGGGCCGCCTTACCTGGATAATTGCGCAATGGAATAAGCGGCCCGGAGTTTATCCAGACAACGCCTGGTTCTTACGTTCAGCGTGTTCTCCACCACACCGAGTTTGTGTGCGATCTCTCCAAAAGAGAGGTCGTGGTAGTACCTGAGCGTGAGGAGTTCACGGCAGCCTGCATCGAGCCGATCCACTGCTTCACGCAATATTGAAGCCAGTTCGTACTTTTCAATCTGTATGTCCTGGGGATCCACATCCGATGCAATCATTATGGATCCGTCCCGGACCGAATCATGGTGGTCTATTGCTTCTGTTTCGGCGTCTCGTTTGACAGCCTTGATCTTTCGATATTCGTCAATCAAGACCCTTTCGGTTACCAAGCAAACAAAACTGGTAAGGGAATGGGTTGCGTCATATCCACGTAGGCCGGTTGCGAGGGAAAGAAACGCCGACTGAGTGATATCATCCACCTCATAAGGTGACAGCCCAGTCTGTCGCCGTACCACGTTTCTCATGAGTCCTATGAACCGAGAGTAGAACTCTCTCCAGGCTTTTTCCGACCCCGTAACACACTCCTGAACCAACAGGAGGTCTTCGTCCTCGATTTTTTTTCCCACGCCCTGGAAGCTCCGGCCGTTTCGTTTTGCTTTGAGTGTCCTACCACATAATAGCATCCCTGGCGACGTTGTGTACGAGAACCACCTTTCGCGAGTCCAGGTCAAGCAGTGACACCGATTCGCCTTCAAGAAAATAACACTGTTAACCAAAAGCTATGGTGGTATGACACTGTTCCGAGGGCCCAGTTTGTCGAGTTCGAGAATGAGGGTCTTTGGTTGTCATCCTTGAATGCCTACCAAGCCTACATTTTCAGACAGAAAAAACGCCGGGGGTGCTCAGCGCACCCCACAGCATCCCGGCATCTTCCCAGCATCAATTACTTGCACTCTTTGCAGTCGCTTACGACTTTTCCGCCCGCCTTGGTACAGTCCGCCTCCGACTTGACCTGATCACATTTACCTTTCACGCAGCAATTGATGGTCTTTGCAGGCTTCTCTGGTGTACCTGGAGCGGCAGGAGCGGCGCCTGAACCAGGACTGGTCTGTGCCATTACAAGGGGAACCGAAATAGCGAATGCGGCCACTGTGAGCAAACTGATCAACCTTTTCATCTGAAGCCTCCTGAACAATTCTTTTCGTTTTGAACAACCCCTTCAGGCCGTCCTCCCACTGTTTCCTGTGGGCTAACCAATAATTCGGAATGGACAAAAAAACCTGACAAGAAAAAGTGAGAAAGGATGAAAAAAGCCTAATACGCAATTGTACGCTTTGGTAATTCGGGGTTGAGGTTTCAAATCCTTCCTCTCCACCAGCTTGGACTACGTGAATGGCGTGATGTCAAACGATTTGGTCTTGGGTTTAGGCGTGCGGCATGGCTCATCTGGGCCTTGGCCAATAAAAAACTGAGGGACTTTCGCCGGCGGAAGAGGCAAAGAGGTGTGGATATGTCATCTCGTTGCGTGATACGATA
>CAINUH010000257.1 GCA_903853735.1 uncultured Desulfomonile sp.
TCGAGAAGTAGGCCTGGATGTCCACCGGGTTAAGGCGAAAAAGCTTCTGGACAGCATCAACATTATTTGAAACTCTGTATTACTATAAGCGGGAAACCCATGACAGACGAAAAGAGAAAACCAGCGCTTTCCAAAGAAGAAGTCGATGAACTTCGAGATGATCTCATGCTGGCCGACAGCCTAACCAGAATTGAAAATACCCTAATGATTCTCTCAGGCAAGGGTGGGGTGGGCAAGAGCACTGTAGCGGTAAATCTTGCAACTGCCCTGGCAGCTTCAGACCGTGAAGTGGGGTTGCTGGATATCGATATTCATGGGCCGAGCGTACCGATTCTTTTGAAGCTGGAGGGAGCACAAATTCCAGGCGTGAATGTAAGAGGGATGGTTCCTGTCAGGTACAACGATCACTTGAAGGTAATGTCCATGGAATTTGTTGTCAAAGACCAGACCCACGAAGCGGTAATATGGCGTGGTCCGATGAAACACCGTATGATCAGGCAATTCATCGCGGAAGTTGACTGGGGAGACCTCGACTTTCTTATTGTCGACGCTCCTCCGGGCACCGGTGACGAACCTCTTTCTATATGCCAAATGGCGCCGCCTCGTTCGCAGGCCGTCATAGTTACCACCCCCCAGAAGGTAGCACTCAAAGACGTGAGAAAGTCCATCCGGTTCTGCAAGAGCCTGGGGATGCCCGTTTTCGGCATCATAGAGAACATGAGCGGTTTCGTTTGTCCCGAATGCGGGGCAACTCACCAACTTTTCGATAGCGGCGGTGGAGAGAGACTGGCACTCGATACGGGGTTTCGCTTCCTGGGCCGAATCCCCATAGATCCACGACTCGTTGTTACTTCCGACGAGGGCAGGCCCTATGTTCTGGAATATCCCACATCACCGACGTCAGAGGCATTTGATGGAATTATATCGCAGATTCTCGCCTTGTCTCCACCCAAATTGAAAAGTCACTAAGAAGGTGGCAGTTCGGCTCAGGAAGTTTCTCAGCAGGCGGGGAAGGGGTCCGGAGTTATGGAGGCATGCCGTCATACTTTTGAGAACGCAGGCGCCTGATGATCATAGAGAATCTGTTGACCTCTTACCTTAAGCGTAAGAATGCCCAAATTCTAAATTTTACTGACTTGGACAGCGTGGTTCCGCCAACGCCGAAATCAGGAACCAGCTATCTCCTCTACGTCCATATTCCTTTCTGCGAGGAGTTGTGTCCCTACTGTTCCTTCAATCGTTTCCGGCTTGACCGGGATCTTGCCCGCACTTACTTCAAATGTCTTGATCAGGAAATCAGATTCTACGCCGACCTCGGCTTCAATTTCACTTCGGTTTACGTGGGAGGGGGAACCCCCACGGTAATGCCGCAGGAACTCGCAGAGCTGCTCGACGACCTAAAAAAGCTGTTCGGCGTGAATCAAGTTTCCCTGGAGACGAACCCTAATCATCTTACTGAAGAGATAGTCGGCGTACTCAAAGACGGCGGCGTTAACCGTCTGTCTGTCGGCGTGCAGAGTTTCGATGACTCGCTACTCAAGCAGATGGAGCGATACCAGAAGTACGGCAGCGGGCAACAAATTCAGGACAAGCTGTCCCAACTCATGGGACGGTTCGAGACTTTGAACGTAGACATGATCTTCAATTTTCCCTCTCAAAAGCTATCGATGCTGGAAAGGGACGTCGAGATAATCAATGAGATAAAGGCGGATCAGGTAACCTTTTATCCGCTCATGGTGTCGGACATGACACGCAAACAGCTTGCAGAAAGGTTCGGTCCGATAAGCTATCGCAAGGAGAAATTTTTTTACGGCAGGATCGTATCGATGCTTCAACCGAAATACGGTTTTGGGACCGCATGGTGTTTCTCGCGTCGCACTAGCACGATAGACGAGTACATAGTAGATTACGACGAATACGTTGGAGCAGGGAGCGGATCTTTCGGTTATGTCGGCGGATCGTGCTATGCCAACACCTTCTCTGTCGGACAATATATTGATAGCGTTGAAAAAGGAAAATTTCCGTTATTGGCAAAGAAAGACTTCACAATGACGGAACAAATTCATTATGACTTCATGATGAAATTGTTCGGCGCTTATTTGGAAGTGAGCAAAGCCGAAGAGAAATTCGATGGAAGATTCATGAAGACACTTTGGAAGGAAATCCCCTTCCTCCGGCTCTCCGGCGCCCTGGTTCAGGACAACGGGTTCCTGAGACTTACTCAGAAGGGGCGGTACCTCTGGGTCATTATGATGAGAGAATTCTTTACTGGGGTGAACAATTTTCGAGATATCTGCCGCACTCGCGTGAAAGGGCTCACCGATTGCTTTTGATCATACTGGTTTCCTGGGAGTGCAGGCATCTTGCCTGCCCACAATTGCTGTACCTTTTGGAGGCTGGAAGCCTGCGCTCCCATGGAGATTCGTGCTTGGCGCCGGACAGCGAATCGGACATTAATTTTGACGCTCGCGATAGAAAGTCATACTTGTCATGTTTGAAGCCAAGGAGCGCTTGATGTCGAAACCCACTTACGAGGAATTAGAGAAACGCGTTGCGGAACTGGAAGGGATGGCGGGCGAACTCATAGACAGCGCTATGAACCTCGAAGACCATGAACTTTTCGATCTCTCAATCCTATGCAATATTGCTGAGGCGCTCGCCTCGACCATCGATTTGGATGAACTGCTCGTAATCATAATCGATGAGGTGAATAAAGCACTGTTAACCGAAGGGGCCGGCGTTCTTCTTTACGACGAGAACCGACATGACCTTTATTGGCGGCAAGTCCGGGACTCCAGGCACATTCTCGCCCCCCAGTCAGAGGCATTACGGCTCCCACTTGATCACAGTATTGCCGGTTGGGTTTTCAAAAACAACATACCCGCCCGGGTAAATGATGTTTCCAAAGATCCTCGCTATTACCCAGAAATGACAAGAAAGAGTGGTTTCGAGATTCGTAAGGTGCTTCAGGTTCCGTTGAACGCAAAGAACAAGACCATCGGCGTTCTCATGACCATGAACAAAATCGGCGGTGACTTCACTGATCAGGATGAGGCACTCTTGATCTCCATGGCCGGATCAATATCCCTGGCTATCGATAACGCGACCGTATACAAAAAACTCCAGAAATCTCGAGATGATTTAGAAATGATCTACCGGTCCAGCATGGCGCTGGGCACAACGATGGACCTGGATCATTTGCTGTCGGTGGTGATCAATGAACTGAGAGCTGCATTAGCTTCAGAGGCGGCAGGCGTCCTGCTGCACGACGAGCGGAGAGGAGACCTTTATTGGCGCGAAGTCCAGGACGAAAGAGGATTGATCCAACGAAAAAGCGCAGAATTAAGAATACCGGTTGACAAGAGTATCAGTGGCCAGGTGTTTCATTCCGGTGAACCCGCACTGCTCAATGACCCCACAAGTAATCCACAATTCTTCAAACCGTTTGAAGATCGCGCCGGGTTTGTCATACGAAATGAGATCATAGTCCCCCTGCATACGAGAGAAAAGACCATCGGTTGTCTTGTCGTGCTTAACAAGAAAGAAGGTCAATTCTCCGAAGACGATGTTCACGTGCTCAGCTCGCTGGGCGGTGTCGTGGCTATGGCTGTTGAGAATGCCTCCTTCTTTGAAGAGATGTTGAAATCATATCGGGAATTGGAAGACCTTAACCGAGTCAAGTCAAAGACACTCAATCATCTTTCTCATGAACTCAGAACTCCTCTATCCATAATACGCGGCACCTTGGCCACTATGGAGAGGAAGCTCCAGGACATGGGAATCAACGATTTCGATCGCGCCCTGGATCGGATGAACCGCCACGTGCAGAGTCTCAATAGGCTGGAGTTACAAGTCGAAAGCATCATCATGACGGGCTACTCATGGGAAAGGAGGTACATAACCGGTTTTCTGCAAGCCGCCCTTGATCTGATGGAGGTTCAGACGGAGTGGACTCCTGAAATCGAGAGAGCAGCCACGGTCATCCACAAGTGGCTCGAAAAAACCTTTCCCGTGAGGCAGGACGAACTGGAACGAATCAATATCAAGGAATTCGGTCAACCAGTCTTTGATTACATCAGGTCAAAAGCCGACAAAGAGAAGCGGCAGGTTCGCCTCGACTTTGATCTGCAAGATGGAGAGCTGTTGATATCTTGTAACGTGTTGCAGGCCATCATGGAGGGACTCATCAGAAACGCTATTGAGGCAACACCGAATCACGGGCTTGTACGAGTAACGGGACGAGTCAAAGGCAACAGGTATGTGCTGACCGTAACCGACACGGGAATAGGGATTCCCGAAAAGGACAAAGAACTGATCTTTGAAGGTTTTTACCCAGTGCAGAATATTGAAGACTACTCCAGCAGGCGCCCATATTCCTTTAACGCGGGAGGAAAAGGCATCGACTTGCTCAGGATCAGGATGTTTTCCGAGCTGTATGGGTTTAACCTGACCTTCAAGAGTGACCGATGTCCCCGTCTCATCGAGTCCGAGGAAGGGTTACGCGGAGATTTGGAGCCTTGTCGGAACTGCAATATAGTGGGGGATTGCGCACAGAGCGGCGGTTCGGAATTCGTAGTCGGCTTCTCGCTGGCAGATGAGAAGAGCAGCCCCGTCGGGATATAGTTTGTCCTCTCGCCGCGTATCATAACGATTCGCTTTCCGTGTCCTGAATTCCTGCTTCCGCCGGAATGACGAAGAAGGGTGTGGGAATGACAGGAAAAAATGTGGCATCCAGTAAGAGCCTCTCGTCATGCCGGACTTGATCCGGCATCCAGTTTAAAAGGGTGTGCTTTGCAGCCGCACATCAGACACAGGTTCTCATGAAGTTCTAACAGCAAGCTTCCAACGCCTTTTTTAGGGCTGCCAGCAGAAGCAAGACATTCTCAGCGCGGCTGTTGAAACCCATCAGGCCGATACGCCAAACTCGGCCTGCAAGTTGACCGAGGCCTCCCGCAACTTCAATGTTAAAGTTTTGCAGGAGATAGGCGATCACTGCCTTCCCGTCAACTCCGTCAGGGACCAGCGCCGTGGTGAGGCTCGGCAGGCGGAACTCTTTATCGACATGGCAGTCGATCCCGAGGTCTTCAAGTCCTTCCCAGAGCAACTCGGCAGTTTTTCTGTGTCGTTCCCAACGTTCCCAAAGACCTTCTTCAGCTATGAGTCGTAATGCCTCGCGCAGTGCATAGTTCATAGTAATAGGCGCGGTATGGTGATACGTGCGCTCCTTGCCCCAATACTTGCCCACGAGGCTCATGTCCAAGTACCAGTTGGGCACCTTTGACTTTCGATGGTTAAGCTTGGCCAGAGCCCTTTCGCCGAGTGTCAGAGGCGAGATGCCGGGAGGACAACTCAGGCACTTTTGGCTTCCGCTGTAAGACATGTCCACGTGCCAGTGATCCAGAAACACGGGAACACCGCCCAGGCTGGTGACTGTGTCCAGCAAGAGCAGGCAGTCAAACTCTCGACACAGTTTGCCTATTCCAGTCATCGGTTGCAGAGCCCCGGTGGATGTTTCCCCATGAACGAGGCCCAACACGGCGGGCCTATGGGTTTCCAATCCTCCGGCCATCTCCTCGACGGTGAAGACCTCTCCCCAGGGCCTCTCAAGGCGACGAACGTCCGCTCCGTAACGAGACGCCATGTCGCACAGCCTCTCCCCGAAATAACCGTTCACTCCTATGAGGACAACGTCCCCGGGTTCGACACAGTTCGCTAGAGTCGCTTCCATAGCTGCACTGCCCGTACCGCTGATAGGAATGGTGAAGGGATTATCGGTTTGCCAGACGTACCTGAGTAACTCTTGAGACTCGTTCATGAGTTCAATGAATGTCGGGTCTAGATGTCCGACCTCGTTCATCCCCAAGGCCTGCCGCACCCTGGCGTGGACATTGGACGGGCCTGGACCGAGCAAGAGCCTATTCGGCATATCCAGTTGGCCTGCTTGAAGACGGTGGGAATCGCTAACTTGGCTTCTTCTGACTTCCATCTTGATGACCTCTGACAGTGAACGACACGTACAGGTTATCATATTCTATGAATAATACGTAATTTGAAAAGACTTTTCAACCTCCCCCTCTGCATTCCATTATGTCTTTGACTCTTGATTTCCAGCCGGATATGTTTGATACTTAACTGTAATAAAGCAAAACACCAGGGCTTAGAGACCGATTGTGACAGAACTCCTGCTGTACATTTCTATTGGCATGACGATCATTTATGCCTTTGTAAACGGATTTCACGATGGAGCCAACGTCGTTGCTACGATTATCTGTTCAAAGTCCATGCATCCCGTGAGGGCCCTGGCGCTGGCAACGGTCTCCGAATTTGCAGGAGCTGTCGTGCTGGGAACCGCAGTGGCCCAGACCATGGCCGGCGGTATCTTGAAGACCGACGTGCTTGGACTCCTGCGTGTCGAACACGTATATTCCATAGCTATTGGTGCGGTAAGTGCGGCCATCGTGTGGAATTTCGTTACATGGTTTCTGGGACTACCTTCCAGCAGTTCCCACGCCCTGATAGGCGGGCTGGTCGGAGCAGGCTGGATGGCTATGGGGCTGGACGGAATAGCTACCGAGACAGTCTTATGGAATGTGTTGCTCCCTTTGTTGCTTACGCCCCTTGTCGGAATTGTAGTCGGCTTCTTTTTGTTTGCAGCCATCAGAAGGCTGTTCTCCGGCGTACACCGAGCAGTCGGACATCTTTTCGCTGCTCTGCAAAAGCCGTCGATGATTTTCCTGGCAGCAAGCCACGGTTCCAATGATGCCCAGAAGTCCATGGGAATAATTGCACTGGTGCTTTTTGTGGGAGTCTATCGAATGGGGGAGAGCATGCCGATTCCGCAGTGGGTTGTGATAAGCTGTGCAGGGGCTCTCGCCTTGGGGTTGTCTGTCGGAGGATGGCGAATCGTCAAGACCGTGGGGTATGGTATTTGCCGGTTAGAGCCTGTCCATTCTTTCGCGTCCCAGATTACCGCCACTTCGGTCATACTGGGGTCCTCTTTGTTGGGCTGGCCCGTGAGCACCGCCCAGGTGGTGGCCTCGTCGGTAATGGGGGTCGGCGCGTCTCGACGGATCAGTGGCGTGAGGTGGGCAGCCGCTGCAAACATTGCGTATGCATGGTTTCTCACTGTTCCGGTTGCCGGGTGTATCGGCGCTTTCGTCTTCTGGTGTCTCGGAAGGACAATACTTGCGTGACAGCGAGGTTCCTCTAATGTCTTTTTGGAAGATGTTCGGACCCAAGAGTAAGGTGGACTTCTTTGATCTTTTGCTCACCCAGGCTGAAAAGACCTTGAACGGTTGTCAGGCGCTGGCGAGATTCCTCGAGGGGCAAGGTGATCCGGAAGAAGTGGGCAGAATGGAGCAGGAGGCAGATGACATCAGGCGGATATTAATCGACGAATTGAATCAGACCTTCATCACACCAATTGACCGTGAAGACATATTTGCACTCTCCAGGGTCATTGACGACGTAGTGGATCATGCAAAGAACACTGTGAAAGAAATGGAAGTTTTTGAGGTGCAAAGCAACGAGCATCTCTGCGAGATGGCCATGTTACTTCAAAACGGCGCTGAGCAGCTTGTAGCATCCATGCGTCATCTCAAGAAGAACCCTAATGTGGCGGTCGAATATGCCCTGCGCGCCAAACGCACAGAAAACAGGATGAATGACAATTACCTGGAAGCCCTAAAACAATTGTTCTCGAGTAGTGACACCCGTCTCATGTTCAGTCTGAGGGAAATATACAGGCACTTCAATAGAAGCGCCGATCGTGTCGATGAGGCAGCCAACATCATCAGCAACATCGTGGTGAAGATGTTCTAGAGCGATTGCCGGAATTCTTGTCCGTTTGAGCAAGTGAGATAGTGGCTATCATTCCCCTGGATTCCTGCGTTCACCGGACTGTTGCGGGAACTCGATCAGAAAAAATAACCCGTCACGTATCGCAATCCCACGACGCTGATTAAGATGGCCAATACAGGCCTTATTATAGATGCGGAGACGTATTTTTGGAACGAGGCCCCCAGGTACATTCCGGCGAATCCCCCAATGCCGAAGAGAAATCCGAGCAGCCAGTCCGGCCTCACCTGCTCTCCCGCCTGAGCAAAGAGTGGTCCCACGAATTCGAAAAAGATCACTCCCCCTATTGATGTGACGCAAGTCCCCATGAGGGTCGCTCCGGCAATGGTGTGAATCGGCAGGTGAAAGAAGGTGACAATGAAAGGCGCTATTATGGCTCCACCGCCGATGCCGTAAATTCCGCCGATCAATCCTACCACCAAGGACAACATGAACAGACCCGTTGTGTTGAAAGCAAAGATCTCTCCGAAGAATTGGTATTCAGTGCGAGACAGAGACCAACTTATGGTCCGGACCGTAGATTGGGCGGCATGCGACTCGGTGACGCTTTTGTCCACGGCTTGTTGCCTCATTCTTGACTCGGCAGCTTTGGCCGCGGTTTGTTGGCCTCGTTGGGTAATGACTTGATAGACCATTCGAACGCCTATGCACAGGAGTACACAACCGGCAAAGAGCTTGAAACGGCGAGGATCGGGAAGGTACACTATCCTTATGATTCCGCCGAGGAAAAGTCCGGGAAAAGTACCGAAGATAATGTTCCAGGCAAGCGGCCAGTTCATTCTGCCTTCGCGGAAATACTTGTAAACCGCGCTTGGAATTCCGACAACATTGAACACAAGATTGGTGGGGGTGACTGCAGGAGTGGTGAATCCCAGTACGCTGACCTGGAATGGTAAAATGAGAAAGGCCCCTGAAATTCCTCCCATAGACGTGAAAAAGGATATGACAAAGCCCACGAGCGGAGGCACCCAAATGGCCGTTTGAACTCCCGAAACCTCAAACGTCATCGTACTCTCCAACTTGCCGGCCTATGCAATGATCTCCAGGCTTACGGTCAAAACTATACCCTCGGCATGGCAATCCTGCCACTTAGGTTTCACAAGCTGCTAATCCTAACCATCTGGACCCCTCGACCGTCAATCGCCGAAAATTGACGCCGGCTATGAATCTGCTTTGCCGGACGAGGCCTCCACAACCAGCACAGGACGATGAGCCATCCTCAAAACGCTCCTCGCTATGCTACCCATAAGCAGGTGCTTGACCGCCGTTCGTCCATGGGTTCCGATCACAATCAGATCGACTGATTCTTGCCCTGCCAACTCAATAATCTCTTTTGCCGGCGCGCCAAGTTTGCAGGAAGTCTTGACGTCTGTGAGAATCCGGCCGGTTTCCTTCGCGATGGATTCCAAACCGGCAGCCGCTTTTTCTTTGAATCTGGCTACAATATTGTTGATTTCATCACCAACCCAGTCTCCGTAGGCCGGGAACCCAGTCGTATCTACTACATGGACAATGATAAGCTGAGCCCCAAAAGCCTTGGCATATTCTACGGCCAATTTGCGCGCGGGCTCGCTATTGTCCGAAAAGTCGGTGCAAAAGAGGATCTTTTTCGGCAGCATGACACAAACCTCCATATAGGCCGGAAGAGTAAAATTCCATGCGAATACCAAACATATCGCAATTCGCGTACCAGGGACAACGTGGATTTCGCAACAAGCAAACGCTGTACATTACTTATTGCGAGCCCAGTGAAGCAATCTCGACAAAACTCGAGGCAATCAATAGTGAAAGGATTCGTTACAGGTCTTGTGCGCCCCAGCCCTTGGCAACGATAAAATCGGCAAACCTCGCCGCGTCTGGCGTTGCCTTGCTGCTATAGTACAAGTAATACGGCCTTCTCAGAACATAAGACCCGTCGGCAAAGGCTTCTCTCGAAGGCATTACCCCGGCTAACGCAGGGGTTTGCTTGATTTTCAGGTCCTTTATCGGAGCCTTCTTGATAATGGGAGACTCAAAGGCGTCTCTTTGTCTTACGAAACCTATCGCCGAAGGAGTGTTTGACACTTTGTTCATGATACTCGGAAATGTGGACAAGGCTATGGATTTGTCTGAGAATGGGCCACCAAGGAAATCTTCCTGCACGAATATGAAAGTGCCGGGGTGCTGAGAGTCATCCAGCCTCACAACAGTGATGGGTTGGTCAGGGCCGCCCACCTGATCCCAACCGGTGTACTCGGCCTTGAAGATTTTCTTCACTTGGTCAACCGACAACTCGTCGATAGGGTTGGATGGGTTTACTACAATTACGATTCCTCCATACCCTACGAGACGTTCGACGAGTTCCACTATCGCCTTGACCGCCTGCTCATTCTCCTTTGTGGTCAAGGGGCGAGAAGCCATCGCAACGTCGGCCTTTTTGTTCAGCGGCTCCTGAATGCCTGTATCCACATACTCCACACCGGCAAAATCTATCCTAACAGATGGATACGCATTCAAGAACACCTTACTGAGGACACGGATTCTGTTGAACATGCTGTCCGCGCCCGACACTCGTACAACTGATTTTTCATCGACTGTCTGAGCACCGGACATTGGGAAGAGGCATAGGCCTAACAGGGCCATCACAATAACTACCGCGTAGAATCTTTTCATCGTGGCCCCTCATTTGTATGAAAGCCGTCAGGCAACTGGACGGCAATCGCAGCTCCAAGTCAAGACAAAATACTCACGAAGAGCTGCACAACTGAACCGTATGTCGCCTGCATTATATGATTATTAACAGGCCCTATTTCTTCGAAAGGTCCTGTTTCGAAACATTCATTAGCTTAATAGCGTTCCTCTGGTCCCCCTTCATTTCGTATGCGATTCTGATGATGTCGCCCACTGCGGGTGGGACACCTATTTTCGCGTTGGCCAAGTTATAAACCGCCTGCTTTCCCGTTGAGCGTCCGTACCTATTTTCCGGACTGAAATTGAGATCATATTCATCTAGTGTGACAACATTCTTCTGTGTATCGTAACTCAGACATTTGCCTTGTGCCACCTCTGCCGCAATTGCGTAGGCGCCCACGCTCAAGATGAGAATCAGGGGCATCAAGCAAAACATAGCCTTAGTCTTCATGAAATGCCTCCTCTCGACTTTGGGAGTATCCAACGGCCCACCTGTCAGACCTTGCCGTGGGCCTTCTTTTCACGGAGTTCTTGGGCGGCGCCTCTGAGCATTATGGACACTATGTAGACGCATATCGCTCCCACTGACCCGAGAATGAGAACCGTAGCGGATGTATCCCATTGGATCTGTTTTAGAATGACGGAGATCAGACAGGCCACGACTGCGAGCCCAAAAGCTATGCGAATGCCGTAACCCTTAGCGTACTTTGTGGCAACAGTTCCGATTTGAGCCCCAACAGCCGCCCCGGTCAACATGACGAACATGGCCACCAGTTCAATACGGCCATACCGTCCAAACGTGAACGTTCCCCACAAACCCGAGATCATGACCTCGAACAGGTCGGTTCCGACAGCTATGTGGGTCGGGCAACCGACCAGGTAGACCAGCGAAGGCATACGAATAAGCCCACCGCCGATACCGAGAAATCCTGCCAAAAGGCCTGTTATGAAACTCACAAAGATTGGAAGCCACATGGAACAAGTGATACCAGCGGTTTTGAACTCCATCATGGGAGGAATCCTGACCTTGTGGAGGGTTTTGTACCAGGTCACTCCCTCTGTTCCATGCCTGTCTTCTATGCCTGCC
Source organism: uncultured Desulfomonile sp. (assembly GCA_903853735.1). The sequence continues at coordinate 11,615 of CAINUH010000257.1, forward strand.
TTCTTCTTCTTTGTGGCCTTGTAATAATCATAGAAGACCATCACCGCTATGAGCGCCAGCACGACCATGTAGGCATACCGGACTACAGATTCAACTCGCCCGATCGATTCCAGCCACATCACCAGCCATGCGCCTATCTGTATACCGATAACCGTGCCCATGACCATGATGAGGCCAAGTTTGTAGTCCACATTACCGAACTTGGAGTGCCTCAATGTGGATATCATAGACTTGCCGGCCATGTGGGCAATATCAGTCCCGATGGCGAACGCCATGGGGAATCCGAGAATGTTCAAACCCGGCGTAACCATCCAGGCGCCGCCCATTCCGAAGAAACCGCCTATGACCCCCACTGAAAAGCCTATCAGAACCAGGCCGGGCCAGAATATATCTATTCCTGAGATCGGCATATACATGTACAGCCAGTCCATGCTGATATCCTCCTTAGCTATGACTGGATATTAGTGCTCGACAAGAGATCTGGATTCAAGATCAAGACCTGTGCGCTTCATCAAGAAGTCTGTCAAAAATCCCAGAAACATGCCCCAAATGAGGGTCAGAATTAAGCACCAGACACCGTACATTGTCAGATTGGTGTTATACATGTCCAGGAGGTACTTTTCGGGTCCCCACGAAACACGCCGGGCATCGGCGACCACAATCAACTCAGTGCCTCCGGCGCCGGCAGCAAAAACCCAGTCCGGAATCAGCAGGTAGGCCATGGCAAGAAAGACCATCGCCCTGAAATAAATGGTCCTCATGAAAAACCTCCATATTATGACAACAGTATCCAACGACGTGATCAGGTCCCGATTATTGATTGCAACACCTGTGCCAATACATGATATTTTACCTGATATCCCACGGACTAAGGGAAAAGTCGTGAAGTCCGCCGGATTCACTTTGTTATCGGGTATCTCTTATCGTGAATGCGTGTCGGATTTCTTTACATAATGTAAAAGGCCGAGTTATTGTCTCATGGTATTGTCCGCCGGTCAATAATGGGTTAAGAATGCCGTTGACATAAGCACCATGGAAATTGCTCAGAAATAGACTATTCTTACATTACTGCGAAAGACCGCGAGAGGATTTCGCTGGTGCTCCTGGATTTGATATAACGGTTTTAAGCATGGCGCGTTTTCCCAAAAAATCACAAGTGGCGCCGAAGA
>CAINUH010000258.1 GCA_903853735.1 uncultured Desulfomonile sp.
AAAAGCCGAAGGCCAGCCCTGGATGCCCGCTTTTCCGGTACATGTTTGTCTGTCAACACCTTACTCATGGACATCATCATTTACAATCTCCTTCGTAGCGGAACGCCACAAAAACCATCGATACATTGAGGATGGCGACTCCCGTTACTGCTCATTTCTTTCTCTTTCATGACGATTAGATCTGTTTCATGCAACTATAGAGCAAGGGGTGTGCCAATTTAATCATGTTACAGTGTAACCCATTGAATTTAAATCAGCATTTTTCATTTACGGGAGATGGGGACAATTCTTTCCCGGGCAAAAGGGTGGGTAGAAAGTATACGATTTAAATACCCACTTGGGAACAAAATATCCACCCGACTATGGAAAGTCAATGGAGGCAAACTTGAATTCAGGCTGCCCGCATGTCATCGTGAAAATGATACCTGTTCCATCCTTCCAAGTGAACGTGATATATTTCCGGATTCACACCGTATCGCCGTTTAACATGGACTCTATGGTAATTTTTTATCGCGATTTTGCTCAACATTCGCGGATTTGTTGGGTGGCTTATGATCGACACCCTGCTCTATCCCGGATAACTCCGATGCGTTCCACCCACCGCCGAGCGCCTTGATGAGAGAAATAGCGGCATTCAACTGTTGACCGCGAATCCCCAGCGCTGTTCTTTCGTTTGTGAGCGCAATGGATTGAGTGGTAATGACGTTGAGGTAACTGACGGTTCCGGCTTTGTACTGATTGGTGGTTAGGGTGACCGATTCCCGCGCCGAATTCACTGCTTCGTCTTGAACCAGCGTTTCCTCATCGAGGATACGCAGTGCGGCAAGGTTGTCTTCCACCTGCTGGAAACTTGCCAGTACGGTTTGTTTATAGGCAGCCACGGTAGCTTCATAGGAGGCAATGGCCTGATCCGTCAGAGCTTTACGGGCACCGCCATCGAATAGCGTCTGGGCCAGCGCTGCAGGGCCTAAAGCCCAAAAGAAGCTGGGCGCAGTAAGCAGATCAGCTAAACTCGTACTTAGATAACCGATGGAGGCCGATAGGGTCAACGATGGATAGTAGGCGGCCTTCGCCACCCCGATCTGAGCATTTGCAGCGGCCATCTTTCGCTCTGCGGAGGCGACGTCCGGGCGGCGTTCGAGAATATCGGAGGGAATGCCGATCGGAATTTGCGGCAGTGTTGGGACGATCGGCGCTGCCGGCATGGAAAAGTCAGCCGGAGCCTTTCCAATCAGCAACGCGATTGCGTGCTCAAGTTGCGCACGCAGGATCCCGATGTCGATTGCCTGCGCCTGGGTGGACTTAAACTGTGTCTGAGCCAGCACAACGTCGGCTTTGGCTGCTACGCCGGCCGCATACCGATTATTGGTAAGTTCAAGAGCCTTCTGGTAAGCAATCACCGTGTCATCCAGTGTCTTCTTCTGTGCATCTAATGTGCGCAGCTGGAAATAATTTTGTGCCAGTTCCGCCTGAATGGACAGTCGTAAGGCTTGTAAATCGGCGGCGCTCGCTTGAGCACTGGCCGTGCCTGACTCCACCTGGCGTCGCACACGTCCCCATAAATCAATCTCCCAACCGGCATCGAGGGAAAGCGAATATTGGTCCGTTGGGTTCGTTCCGGAAACTCTGTTGCTTCCCGCCTGCCAGGAACGGCTGGCAGCCGCAGAAGCGGAAATTACGGGAAAATAATTCGCTCGCGCCCCTTGAACCAATGCCCGCGCCTGTCGGTACTGGGCCTCTGCCTGTGCAAGCGACTGGTTGGATAGGCTGACCTGCTCCTCGAGGGAGTCAAGCAGAGGATCGTTGAAAACTTTCCACCACTCTGTTTTTATCCCGTCGTCACGGGGTTGCGCTTCCTTCCAGCCCTTCATCTCCTTAAAGGCTACTGGGGCAGGGACAGGCGGGCGTTTATAGTCCGGCCCAACGGCACAGCCGAAAAGCATCACCAAGCCCATCATAGCCATGCTTCGATGCCATGGTTTATTCATCTTTGGATTCCTCCCGTCTCCTCCATTACCAGAGTATGTGTCCGGCTTTTGCGACCTCTCGTGGACAGGCACCAAAGCCGGAAACGGTCAAGGTATAAATAGACGACCGGCGTGGTGTATAATGTAAGCATCTGGCTCACGATCAGTCCACCGACGATGGAAATACCCAGCGGTCGACGCAATTCGGCCCCGTCCCCGGCGCTGAGCATGAGCGGTATCGCACCCAGCAGTGCCGCCATGGTCGTCATCATGATCGGCCGGAAACGAATCAGGCATGCCTCGTATATGGCCTCTCTGGAGTTTTTCCCTTGTTTTCGTTCCGCATCCAGGGCGAAGTCGATCATCATAATGGCGTTCTTCTTCACGATACCGATCAGCAGGATGACTCCGATCAGCGCCATGATGCTGAATTCCGTGCGAAACACGATCAGGGCGAGCAGGGCTCCAACGCCGGCT
>CAINUH010000259.1 GCA_903853735.1 uncultured Desulfomonile sp.
ATGGAAGCAATCGTGTATTAAACCTATTGGCCGCCCGAGGAATAAAAGGGAACGCGTCTTCGCTTGACTCATACTTTCTTCTTAGCAGAATTCGCCTACAAAAGGTTCAGGCTCCGAAAATTGCCCTCCCCCTTGTGCATCTTCCCTCTATACCGGGAAAATATGCCTAAAACCTTCGAAAAACGATTATCGAATTTATTCGATAGTGATTTTTCCCTGAATAGAGGGAAAATCCATGCCAACCGATATCGCAAAACTGATAGCGTATCACCGCAACCGAAGCGGACTTACCCAGCAGGAACTCGCCGCTCTAGCCGGAGTCGGCAAAAACCTGATTTATGAATTGGAAAAGGGGAAGATAACGGTGCGGCTGGAAAACCTGCTCAAGGTATTGAGAGTGCTGAATATCGAAATAGATTTCCGCAGTCCCCTTATGACTGCTTTCCACCGGGAACGTGCCGATGCGAAGAGCTAAGGTCTTTTTCAACTTTCGTTCGGCGGGGCACCTGACCGAAGAAAATTCAGGGACTTGTTATGTATTCGCTTACGATCCGTCTTACGATGGTCCACCCGTCTCCCTGACCATGCCGGTCAAGCCGGAGCCTTATACTTTTGTTGAATTTCCTCCATTTTTTGACGGGCTGCTTCCGGAGGGGATGCAGCTTGAAGGACTGTTGAAACAGAAGAAAATAGACCGGGACGACAAGTTCAGCCAGCTTCTGGCTGTGGGAGCCGATATGGTGGGAGCGGTCTCTGTCGAGGAGGCGTCATGAACCGCTGTCCGATCACCTATCAGCCTTGCGCCCTTAGGTATTCCGAGCAGGGGCTGAAATTGCTATGCCGCAGCCTGACGACGCTTCACGATCTGCCTCTAACCACGGAACAACTGCTCCGTGAAGCGGTCGCAAGGGCTGCCAAAATGTCGATCCCGGGCGTTCAACCGAAGGTTTCGGCCCGGCTGAACGTTGCGGCCGGCCATTTCGAACTCGTCGATCTGGATGGCCGTTACATCCTCAAACCGCAAACAGTTGCATATCCCGAAGTTCCTGAAAACGAGGACCTCACTATGCGGATGGCGGCGAAGGCGGGGATCGAAACACCATTGCACGGGCTGATCTACGGAATTGACGGGGCTTTGACCTATTTCATCAGAAGATTTGACCGGAAAGGCCGGAAAGAGAGGATTCATGTGGAGGACTTCGCCCAACTCTCGGGCAAAAGCCGTGAAACCAAATACCGATCAAGTATGGAACAGGTCGTGAAAGCGATCGATGATTTCTGCACCTTTCCGGCGATTGAAAGACTGAAACTGTTTCGCCTCGTCTTATTCTGTTTTTTCATCGGCAATGAGGATATGCACTTGAAAAACTTTTCGATTATCCGCCAAAGGGATATCATCACCCTCTCTCCGGCGTATGATCTGCTCAACACTTCCATCGTTCTGCCCAGAGCCGAAGAGGAGTTGGCCCTGCCGCTGAATGGTAAAAAGAACCGCCTGAACCGCGACGATTTGCTCGCTTATTTCGGTAAAGAGCGCCTGCAGCTTCCAGCCAGGCTGATTTACAAGACCCTGGAGGAATTACACGAGAAGCGTGGCGCTTGGGAGCAGCTTATCGCCGACAGCTTTCTCTCCGATAAGGCCAAGGAGCGATACCAGAACCTGCTCAATGCTTGCCTTGCACGCATCTATTCCTGATGTTGCCGGGCACCGCAAGAGACCACGCATGAAAGCAATCGTCTATGAAACCTATGGGCCGCCCGAGGTTCTTCACTTGCAAGACGTTCTAAAGCCATCGCCCAAAGACAACGAAGTACTGGTAAGAGTCCATGCGGCATCCGTAAATGCTGCTGACTGGCGTTTGCTGCGAGCTGACCCATTCCTGGTTCGTTTTCACGCCGGTCTTCTAAAGCCGACCAAGTTCCAAATTCTCGGAGCCGACATAGCCGGGCGCGTTGAGGCGGTGGGCAGGAATGTCGGTCGGTTCAG
>CAINUH010000260.1 GCA_903853735.1 uncultured Desulfomonile sp.
CGGCAGCGATCAAGACCATGTCTGCAGAGGCAACCTTTTCTTTGTCCCGCCATTGGTAAAAAACCTTTAGATGGTCTCCAGATTTCTCGATTCTGTTTATCCGGACGTGGACTTCAGTTGTTATTCCCAGTGAGGGCAATAAAGCCGAGTACCTTTTGACAATCTCTTCATCAACGTCGTTAAGGACACGCCCAAGAGTCTCCAGTATGGTCACCTCGGTGCCGAGGCCGGAAAAGATAGCCGCAAACTCCTGACCTATTACCCCCCCTCCAACAACAACCATCTTCTCAGGAACCTTTTCCATGTCAAGAGCCTCTCTGGTGCCCTTGACGCCCGGCAAGTCCGTTCCCGGGATAGGTGGAACCCAGGGACGAGAACCCGTGGCAATAACTATATTAGAGGCCTTTATGATTTTCCCCGAAACAGTCACCAGAGTACCGGGTTCCGGAACTCTGGCTGGTTCATTGATCAAAGTAATTCCAGTGCTGGACAGAAGGCCTTCCAAATTAGACGTCATCTTCCGGACGACGTCGTCCTTGCGCTTCATTATGCCTGCAAAGCTAAACGTGGGCGCCTGATCCAGGATCCCGACGCTTGCCGCTTTGCGTGTCCACCGTATGCGTTCGGCATCGGACAGAAGAGCTTTTGTTGGAATGCAGCCCCGATTCAGACACAATCCGCCCACTCGCTCCTTTTCTATCAGAACCACTGCAAGACCTAGTTGGCGTCCGCGCAGTGCACAGACGTAGCCTCCCGGGCCACCTCCCACTACAGCCATGTCATAGGTTTCAGCCATGTGTAAAACTCATAAAGAATTCCTGTTCCGTATCAGACTATTTTCAACATTGCCGAGAGCATCCTTTTGGAGAAATTCTCAATGGAAACATATAGTGGAAAGCAGGTGCCGTGTCCACGTAGAAATGTCCTGCCCCTGAGCAAGACGGGGTCGCACTTCGGGTCCAACAAGATTCGCTTTGCGAGTTTGCGGAAAGCTGCTACAAAGTTGCGACCGGAAAATCTCCACTAAACAAGCTGTTGGAGTCAAAGGAGCATCACATGAGTAGACCTCGATACCGGGCTGTCGTCTCTGCCGATTGGAGTGAATGCCTCTCGCCGAACGGGCCGTTTGATCCCATAGCATTTGCTTATCCGGAACTTACCCTGGAGCTTTCGCACATCTTCAAGAGTTATACCGGGAACGTGATATCTCTGGATCAAGCGGTTAGCACAATAAAACGACTGATGGCTTCTGATTTGAGCCGAGAACAGATGGATGCCTATTTGGACGCATCGTTCAAGACCTATTCCGGGGTACCGGAACTCGTTGAGTGGTGTCTTTCAAATGATATACTTTTTATGATCAACACCACCAGTTCACAAGGATATTTCCAGCGGGCTATGGCTAAGGGGCTTCTTCCTGCCGTAAGCGTTGTCGCGGCCAATCCGATAATAAGATTCTCAGACGAAGACAAAGGGGAACGTTACCGGTATGCAGTTCTCGAAATTGAGGACAAAGCGAGGAACACCGAAGAGGTAATTCAATCACTCAACCTGCCAGGACGCAAGTTGGTGGTAATAGGAGACAGTGGAGGAGATGGACCACATTTTCAATGGGCCGCAAAATTCGGAGGGTTCCTGATAGGAAGCATGATCAAACAATCGCTGTTAACTTATTGTAGTTCGAGAGAAGTATTCATAGACAAACTTTTCGGCATTGTGTATGCCCCTGACGAACCAAGGGACGCTGACAGGGAAATGAGTTTCAATTTTATTCAGTTGTCCGAAGTAATTGCCGAGACTATAGACCTTGCGCTGTAAGGCCGGCTGAATCCTGAAATGCTATGGAGGAAAGGAAATCACGGTATTCAAGGGAGGTGTGTATTCATGAAGGTGGTTTCGACTATTGCATTGATTGTGTTGATTATGGGGACAGAAATCAGTCCCGCTCCGGCTGGAGATTTCGGGTTAGCGGAAAATTCCATCGGAGAATTCAGAGCGATTCGGTACGAAAACGTCTACACGAAGGTACCTACGTCAGGCAAGTTGGCAGCCATACGGATTACCGACAGCGGTAAGGTTTTTTACATCTGCCGGGAAAAGACGGGTTACGTTATCTACAACTTAGAAATTCGCCCCATAGAAGGATTCAAAGACAAGATAGACCAAGAGATCAAAGACAACAGCAAACAGTGGGACCGTGTTCATCCGGATGAGCTATTGTTTACGAAAGAAAGACACGATTACGACCTCAAGAGGAGACTCAAGAAATACAGTGAAGCCGTGTGGGTACGAAATGAGATTGTTATCGAGGAAGCGATTAAGGATCCTAACCGGAAGGATTAGTTGTAATCGTGCATGTCGCAGGCACTCCGGTTTTCTCGGCAACCATGACTGCTCCCAACAACGGGCTTGACTTTTTAGGCATTAAATTATATGAGTTGACCAGTTTTTGTTAATTGACTTATAGGCTTTGCGGATAATAGGCCAATAATCATGAAAAAACTGGTGATAATAGGTTGGCTCACAGCGCTCTGCTACCTGCTTATTGGAAATGTCCACGCGTGGGAGGTCCCCCCCTATTTGAGGATCACCACCGGCTCAAGAATGTGGTTCACCCTTCTCGAAGGCGATCTGATTCAAAAGGATCGCACTAAGCTTGGTTTGGGAGAAAACCTGGGATTGCAAAAAGACAAGCTCGTGTGGGAATTTTTTACCAACACACGGTTCAACAACATCCATGTGTTCAGAATTAAATGGGAACCTACTACGACTTACGACCAATCTCGAAATGATTCTTATCAGAAAATTTGGAATCTGGATTTGGGATACGATTTAGACTTCTTTATGTCTCCTCAAGTACTCTTTGGAGCAAACGCGGACATGGTCATACTGGGCTTGGACACACGGCCCAAGGATGTAGTTGTGGGAGCAGCCATGTACAATTATAAGGATGAAGGAAGCCGTGTATTCCCCACAATCGGCCTTCACGGAACTTTTTACCCGGTGCTTGAGGCCGTTGCTCTGCGTCCGAATATTTTCAGCCGTGTGAATTGGTGGAATTACGACAATCTTGAATGCTGGGATTGGGAAGTAGCTACTGCAGTGGACATACCAGTGAACAGGTTATGGACATGGACAATCAACGGAGGATACAGATTCTGGCACACAAAAATCAAGCGGGAACGGGACACCGTTGATATGAATCGCATGGGGTTCTTTGTTGAGACGTCTATCCTTTTCTAGTCTGCGCGGGTTTTCATAAATCACTGCGTCATAATTCGAGCTTCCAGAGCGTCAAGCAACCTGCTCAGGATTTCTCCGGCGCTGCCGAGTATAAGGATGTCTGTGATCTGATGGTGCAAGGCGGATGGCTCACGATTCACTTCGATCACCGTTGCAGGTGGGTACTTGAGCTTGACCGACAGAGGAATCTGGGCGGCAGGATATACTTGCAGAGACGTACCAATGACAACGAGAACATCGCATTTTTGGGATTGCACTTGAGAGGCCATGAGGGCCCTGGCAGGAATGGCTTCTCCGAAGAAAACCGCATCAGGTTTGAGCACTCCTCCGCATTTTTGGCATCTCGCAGCATCTGATTCCCCTGATTCGAATCTCGCTTCCACATTCTCGATCGGTTCGAGGGAACGGCACTTCATACAAGCAGCTCTCAGAAGGTTTCCATGAAACTCAACGACCTCCACTGATCCTGCCCGCTGGTGAAGATTATCGACGTTCTGAGTAATAATGCACTTAAGTATTCCCATCTGTTCCATGCGGGCGAGTGCATGGTGAGCCGGGTTCGGATCTGCCGCAGCCAGGTTGAAATCGCCGGAGGCTTTTAGATCAAGGTGCATTCGCCAGAAGCGCGACGGGTCCTGGATGAAGCGATCGATGGAGAATTCTGCGGGGTCCACTCTTGTCCAGAGTCCTCCCGGACTTCTGAAGTCAGGAATTCCAGATTCCGTGCTAATACCGGCGCCGGTCAACGCCACCGCGTTCTGCGCTGTTGCCAATGCTTTTGCAGCCCTTGAGATGAGATCTTCCATAGGCACTCCAAATTCCTTGCATGATATAGTCCCAAGAAGCATACGAGCAATGAAATGTTGCCCCGCACCTGGTTTTGGCTTTTCCGTGTCAAGAGGATGATTCAAAAAACTAGTCTTTGATCTTGACACACTTGACAGCCCAAGGCTATCTATTACTGGACAAAAAATGTCGTAAGAATCTTTTTTTCTTACTGCGCATCTAAATTGGATTATGGGATGCTAAGCGACAACGAGATCATAATAAGGGTCCTAGACGGCGACTATGATGCTTTCGAAACGCTGGTGGAAAAGTACCAGGGCAGAATTTATCGTCATTTGAGAAAAATGGTTAGGGATCAAAGCGAGGCCCAGGATTTGCTACAGGAAACTTTTCTTAGTGCTTACAAAGGACTGAAGGGATTCGCAGGGAATTCGTCTTTTTCCACGTGGCTGTTCAAAATAGCCAGTAACGCTGCTTTGATGTTTCTCAGGAGACAGCGCCCGGAGATGCTGCAATACGATGAACAAATTAGAGACAGCGAAGGCGCCGAGTTTGTGCCTGCATCTCCGGAGTTCGTGAGTACTCCCCTTGATATGTTACTTTCGGCTGAGGGGAGAAGAAAAATCGAAGAAGCCATCGACGGCCTTCCGCTCATATATCGAACAGTCATAATTCTTAGAGATGTTGAGGGTTCTTCCTTGGAGGAAGTGGCAGGTATTATTGAGTC
>CAINUH010000261.1 GCA_903853735.1 uncultured Desulfomonile sp.
ACACCCACCGATGAGCAGCTCGGCGTGGAAAGCGCCCATCGCAGGATCATTCAAATCATCCTCCAAAAGAAATTCATTTCAGAGATGGATCTCCTGCGGCTTCAAAAGGCCCTTTTAATGTGCCGGTTGTGCGCCAACAGTACATTTTTGGTGGATAAACAGACGCCGAGTTACTCGAGCAAGCTAAAGGAGCTCGATTCGCTCTTGGAGCAGCTATTTGCCGAGGAGGATCGCAAGATCGTTCTTTTCTCCGAATGGACGGGGATGCTCGATATGATCGAACCGTTGCTGGAGGCCCGAAAGCTGAACTACGTCCGATTGGACGGCTCCGTACCGCAGAAGATGCGCCAGGGCCTGGTGCAGCAGTTTCAGGAAAATCCCGACTGCAGGCTTTTTATCACCACCAATGCCGGATCCACGGGATTGAATCTTCAGGCCGCCAACACCGTTATCAATGTCGATCTGCCCTGGAATCCGGCCGTATTGGAGCAGCGTATCGGCCGCGCCCATCGCATGGGCCAGAAGCGTCCGGTGCAGGTGTTTTTGCTGGTGACAGTGGATACGCTGGAGGAAAGTTTGCTCACGACCCTCTCGACCAAGCACGAGCTTGCGCTGGCGGTACTTGATCCGGAGGCGGAGATCACCCAGGTCAACATGACAACGGGCATTGAGGAGCTCAAGCGAAGACTGGAGATTCTGCTGGGGGCCAAGCCCGAGGCTGCCGAAGACGAGAGCATGAAAGCGCAGGTGGAAAGGCAGGCCGAGGTCCTGGTGAAAAAGGAAAAAATGGCGGCTGCCGGCGGGCAATTGGTGGGCGCGGCCTTTGCCTTTATCGGCGAGATTTTCTCGAGTAGTGATGAAACCGAAAAGATTGTCTCCCTTACCGAAGCCTTCAGATCCAAGCTGAATGAATGCATGGAAAAAAATGATGACGGCAGCCTCAGCATGATGATCCGCATGCCGGATGACACCTTTGTCCAAAACATGGCAAGGTCCCTTGCGCAGATGGTTGCGGCCGGATCATCCGAATAAACAGCCTTGATCATCGCTTTGGGCAACTGTTTTGAATTATCGCATCAGTCGCGGGTTACCAAGCTTCAGCCTGGTAACCCGTTATGCACACCATTGCACACCTTTTTACTCCACTCTCATCTGCATGACCATCGCCGCGAAAACAGCGGCCAAAATCATCAAACCACCGATGAAGGTTCTCAACGTTGGCACTTCACTTAACAGAAAATAAGCAAAGATGACGCCGTACACAGGTTCCAAACCCGCTGTTACGCTCGCCATTTGGGCTTTAATATGCCTCAAGCTTCCTATAAAGAGCAATTGGGCCAAAGCCGTGCATACCACCCCAAGAACCACCAGCAGCAAGATGTCCTGCCCTGAGGGAGATACGCCGGAAAGGATAACCGCCGGCAAATTGAATAGCGTGGCAAAAGCGTGCTGGTAAAAGGCAACTGCCAACGGCTGGTGACGCCGAACAAGCATGCGGTTGAGCAGCGAGAGAACGGCGAAAGTAAGGCCGGAAAGAATTCCCCAGAACACCCCTTGCGTCACGTGATTGGAAAGATCGAAGGCAGGGATGACCAGGAATAGCCCCATTAACACGATCACTGCGATGATCACATCAAAGCCTTTTAATTTCTCACCGAAGAAATAAGGCTCCATAAAGGTAACAAAGAGCGGAAATGTTGAGAAGGATAATAGCCCAATCGCCACGGATGACACCTGAATAGATTGAAAGAAGGTAAACCAATGAACTGCTAAAACAACTCCTGACAGCAACAGGGTTAAAAAGTCCCGGCACGACTGAATTGAGAAGGTTGTCCGGGTCAGGATCAAACCAATGAAAAGCGTGATTCCGGCAAAGAACGTTCGACCAAAGGTAATGGCAAGCGGATTAACATGGATGAACTTTCCAAATAGGCCGGCAAAGCCGAACAGAAATACAGCAAGATGAATTTGTATAAGACCCAGTCTTTTATTCATAAGAAAATTCATATTTGAAGTTCTGGTCACAGAATCAGCTCTGTTCCCTTAACGCAAGCTGACAGTGACCTTGATGTCGTCATTATCTCCAGCAACTTTACAAGTGAAAGCCTTTCAGCAAAGCAGATCCGGTTACAACCCGTTTGACCTCTGCCCGAAATGCGCTGTGTCGAGGGAATTTGGTGCGAACGAATTCATTCAAGAGGGATATGGCGTTATCTTTTTCATTGAGATGCACATAACATTCCGCTACCGCACCCAGCGCTCTGGCGGCCCGGTCATAAGCACTCCGATGTTGGTTGGAAACAATCTGTTCGACACGTTCACGGCAGATCCTGTCCGACCAGATCAGATACTGCTGTTTTTTTGATTCCGTCAACGACACTAACATCAAACCTTTGATAATCTCACTGGAGGAATTTCGGGCGTATTCCTTCAACAATGACTGTATCGTGACAGTCTTGTGATTATTTCCGGTTAACATGCTTAAAATACTTACAAAAATGATTCCAACCTTTCCGTAGGACCAGCCAACACCCTTTTCAGTTTTCCCTTCATTAAACGCATCCTCGATTCGTCCGGCCATCAGCAGAATTTCAAGATACAAACCGGCATGACCGTCCCTGCTCTTTTTGATGCCTTCTTTGAATGCCAAAATCACATCCAGTTCCCGTGAACGAAGGTTCTGATTTTCAGCTTCCTGAAGGAGTTCGAGAAGACTTGTCTGTTTTGGAACAGACAAAAAGCGCTCCCGTTTTCCCAACAGCAACAGCTCCTTATCCCCCAGTACCATTGCAGCCTTTACCAGAGATTCTGTCGCCTGTTCCCGAAAACTGCCCTGGGGCAACACTTCCATAGCTTCCAGGCATGCATCACGTACCCCCTGCCAATTCTCACAGGTTTCAAGATGCTGAATCCAGAACAAATAGCCATAAGGCTGTTCCGATTTCCACTCCCTGGCCAAACGGGAGATACCCTCTGCGCCTTCCAGCCATAGCAATGCTTCCATCCGAAGTACTGCAGCTCTGGCGCTATTGCAGAGCGCCACTTTCTTCTCCCATTCAGGCAGGAACCATTCCCAGCCATTAAGATTTTCGACTCTGGCATCCATCACATCCCGTAGCAGGGGAAATGGCCCTGACAAGTCCAGACGATAGGGATTCATTGCGGCGTCCACCACCATGGATTCATAAAAATCATCCAGCAACCGGGCAGGATCAGCGGTTTCGTAAACACAGCGGCAGTATCTTGCGCGTGCTTCACGAAGTTCCAACGGTGCCGGTGAATAAAAAGAAGACATATCCTTGTTGGCATTCAAAAAATCGAACAACGCGCGA
>CAINUH010000262.1 GCA_903853735.1 uncultured Desulfomonile sp.
GGTTTCTAGAATCAGGGGGGGCCTCACGAACCATTGCGTGCCTTTGCCACGATGGTCTTATATCTTCTGACAGAGACTCGTCCAGGAACCGACCCCGCAATCCGCTGCACATCCTTGACGTCGGCAAACATCACCTCCCCTTTTCCTGCTCCTCGAACTCTTGAAAAATGTAACGCCAAGTCTGCGGCAAATTGAATTTCCTCGTTCGTAACTGGGGCGCTGGTCCTCTGGAACAGGATGACATGGGCGCCGGCAAATCCTTTTGCATGAAACCACAGATCGCCGGGGTGAGCCTGGGCACGCAGCAGAAAATCGTTTCCTTTTCCACTCTTACCAATGAGGACCCTTTTGCCGGAGGACGTTTTGAACTCTGTGAACATGGTTGAGCCTGGAAGATTCTTTTGTAACTTCCTTCCGGCAACCGGCCTTTGGGATTTAAGAGTTGCGGAGGCGGACTCTCCTGAGAGCGTCTCCAGATCGATGACTGTTGTGGCCTCTTCGACGAAATAGAGCAAGTCCTCCAGCGCCCTTTTCTCGTCAGAGGTCTCGAGGAGCCTTTGTTGAGCAATCTTTGCTCCGCGCTTTCCCTTTGCCGCTTTTGCAAAAATTCGATTCATGTTTGCTACAGGGTCAAGGGCTGGATTCAAGGCTATTGTTCGTAACGTGCCCGTGTTCCAATCCTCTACCATTACCTTGTCCATACCCTTCACGATTGCTTTCAAGTTGGCCTTCAGTAACTCCCCTTCTTGCTGCCGTTCGGCCATCATATTAAGTCTATTATCATCCGCCTCTATCTTTTCCATTCTGCGCTCAAGCGACCGAATCCTCGACTTCAACGGTCGTGCGATTTCCTTTCGGAGTGCTTCCAGTATCCCTGATTCCACCAGTGGACGGAAAAAAGAATCAGCGGCATAATTCGTTTTAACAACACCAGTGCCCTCGCTTGAAACGGCATACAGTGCTAATTGGTTCTTGATGTCTGATCCTTTACTATTGCCCGGGAGAGTTCGTTCAATGTGCGAAGTGGTAGAAGAGGAGTCGGGGTGTACGATCCTTTTAAGCGGGGGAAAGTATTCGATTTGAGGCAAAACGATTCTATTGCCGGTCTTTTTCTGTGGAATGCGGTGAAGGCAGTCCATAATTTTGTTGGTGGCGCGATCCACCAGTAGTATGTTGGAATCACGTCCAAGAAGTTCCAGAACAAGCGCCCTTTGAACGCATTCGGTTCCCTGTCCCCGAACTGCATTTATGGTTACCACCCTGTCATCAGTAGCGGCTCGTATCTCAACAATTCTGGCTCCCTGAAAATGGGCCCTCAAGAAAGCGCAAAACCTGGGAGGAGAAGGTGGATTTGGTATTCGTAAATCTGTGAGATGAACCCGGCCCAGCTTAGGATCCGCGCTCAGCATGAGCATTTTCTCGCCAGTGCCTCGGATTCTCATGCGCAGCACGATTTCACGAGGAAGGGGTTGATGGATCTTATTGACAAATCCCCCCGTGAGAAGTTCGTTTAGTTCCAAAGTCACTTTCTGGAGAATCTCCAGATCCATTAGGACCTCGGTTTCCACATTCAATGAGAGGCTCTATTTTGCCTATATCACCGACTTACTGAAGAGAGAAATCTGCCCAAGAAAGGCTGGACAATGTGCACGGCATTGTTCGGACAAAGCTCATGGCAACAAAAACATGAAATACATTTGTGTACGTCAATTCCCATCGCGCCATCTTTTTCGGTGATGGCCCCAGGTGGGCAATGGTTCAGGCAGATCCCACAACTCAGGCATGCCCTGGAATCTATGTGCGGCCTCGTTATCATGTGATTTTCCAGGAACCTGCGGATCGGGTTCGAGTTGGACAGGTTCCACGTCACGGTCATAGTCTTTGGCGGTTTGAAGTCTCTTAATGGAAATCCGTCGAGCTGATCACCCACTTGGACAATGTCATCCGCCTGGGCGGTACCCACGCCGAGTTGCCCGCCTATGACGCACGTCCGGACGGATTGGATGGGGACTCCGACGAGATTGCAGATCACTGCGTCCAGAGCAACAGCATCGGTGGATGCTCCGATTATCCCTACGTGACGTGATTCACCGCTATTCGGGCCATTACCTTCCATGGCCAGAATTCCGTCTAAAATACTAACTGCCGGCTTGATCTTTTCAAGAAGCTGGACCAGTACCGTGGCGAAACTGTCGAAGTCTTTACCCGCCCTTAAATGCCATGATGCTTTGTCGGTTCCAATCACTGTACCAAACAGATTTTTTACGGCCAATGTCAGGACCATTTGGCAATGAGTCTTCAATTTGGGCAGGTTTATGATACAGTCAAAATTAAAGACTTCACGGGCTACATCAATGCGACGAAAAAGTCGTCCTTCTGAGAAATCCAGAGGAATTTTTTCTGAAAAGGGCACGGTTTGAATACCCATTTTCTCCATGAACGGGTCATATCCTGATTTGGTTAGAACCCTGCTTAGATTTCCCAGCGGCGGACTGTCTCCTAGAAATGCCTTGGCGCCGCAATCCAGGACCATTGAAGCGACGGCCTCCACAAAGGCCGGATGAGTCACGACCGCCGATTCGGGGCTGGAGGCTTTCAGAAGATTCGGTTTCATAAGCACCCGGTCTCCGCGCTTGACGAAGGAACTGATCCCACCTATGTCGTCAATCGCTGATTGGACGGCGCGTGTCAGGGTTCCCGAGTTGTAATCCTCACATTTCCTGATGGTTACTGTTGA
>CAINUH010000263.1 GCA_903853735.1 uncultured Desulfomonile sp.
AAGGGTTTTATCCCCACTATAAGGGTTCTTACCCCCACTATAAGGGTTTTATCCCTGACCAAGTAGCTTTTGCATTAGTGGCGCAGGCGTCCCTGCCTGCGATTGGCTTTGGTTGTCTCTTCAAAGGCCGGGAATGGCGAATCAGTATCACGGATGGGTCAGCGTCTCCTACCGCATGTTTTTGCGATAATTGCCATACCAGGGGATGCGCCTGTCAACCCCTTGGATTCCCTGTCCTTTAATGGTTTCAAGGCCCGTTATAACCCATACCAGCCCTTTCATGACCGGTGATTTCAACATGGCTTCCACCGGCTGCCGCAACAGGTAAATCAGCTTCGGGCAATTGCTCTCGTGAACCGCGAGTTTGCCGGTGATGATCACCTCACGCGTCTTTTCCAGGGCTGACCTGTAATTCGATGCAATCGCGTCCTGTACGGAAACAATGCATGTCGTGTGCTCAATGGCGGGTACATAGAGCCGCACCAGTGTATTCAAGGTGGAATCGCCGTCAGGGTTGTTTCTCCTTTCTGTGTCCTCGTGGAAACAGAGGCCTTCGAGCGTACGGAGATAGGTGGTGGACACGGGATCCCGACCATCCACCCAAACACATTCCATGAGGAACCGGTCCTTGGCTTCCCGCGCGGCCCCTCCGATTTCCCAAAGACCCCCTTGCTTCTCCCAAAGACAGTGGTACATCCCATCAATCCTCTCACCCACCACACAGATGTACCCTGCATCCAAATCGGGCCAGCCGACCCCCGCGCATATACGGTTGAACACGATTGTGGCGGCCTTGCCGGACACTGCTATGGTTCCATCTTCCAGGTGTTCAGCTCGCATCGCGCTAGAATTCTCCTCCCCGCGGAAGTCTTGCCGTGATGAACCGGTTTTCCCAATTCCGGTAACGCATTTCATTGGCGATGGCCAAGGCCATGATCTCGTCATCATGAGCGATTGACGATCCAGGCGACTTGTAGTTCTGCCGGAAGTTCTTCCGCTCGGCATCCCAGACAAAACCTTGCATTTCCAGGAGCGTGGAACGACACCGGATGTTCAGGCTGCGGTTTTCCACGGATGAGGCAAGGCGGCCCAGCATGGCTTCCTTGGTCGTTCGAGTGGTGATCCAGCCGAGTCGTGACGTCTCTTCGGGAATCTTGCGGTCTGTAATTGTGTGGTAATAGAGATTGGGGTACCCCGTCAGCCCCGGGAACTCGGCCAATCCCCGCTCACACACGGCGAGCGTGGCGAGTCCGGGCCCGTTGCGCTCTATGCCCAGAAGTCCGAAGTTGTAATATGACCCCAGAAGATATGCGTCCACACCTGCAAGATCGGCCCTCACCCGGTTCGAGCGGTAGGTGGCCACCAGTTCGCCCGTCTCGTTACAGAGCGCCTGTATGACCGTGTAATCCGCTCCCACCCCTTCGCCCACGTCCATGCCCAGGCTGTAACTCATGGAAGGCTCGGGACATTTCCAGATTTTCAGCGGCCCCTGGTCATGCTCCTCAAACACGGCTGACCGGGAATTCCTGTCAACAAGTTCCAGCCGCCCTTTCTTGGGACCCTCTGCAATCGCGGCGTGGTCCAGGAATTCCTGGAGCGCGGCCTGGTTGAACCATGGCATGCCGGTGAAAACAAATGCCAGGTGCGCCGCCACTGGGTACTCCTGGTGAAATTTGTCCCACGAATCATGGCACTGATTTTTCATCACGTGCACGGCCCATTTGGCCTGATTTGACGTGAGTTGGTTGTCTTCAACGTACTGCCTTTCACCAGCCGTAAGATCGAGACGCTCGGTGGCTACGATCGGCAAACTATATTCAGGGAACCCCTTCCAGGTGAGAAATATGGGTTGCATCTCGCTGTCGCCACGCTGTGCAGCCACCCATGTCCTGTGAAACAGGTTCCGGACGCCGTTGGCCGTGGATTCCCAGAAAACCAGAGTGTCCCAGTGGCGAGGAACGGCCTGGTTAATAGCCAGAATCGGCTCTTCAGGTTTGTCCCAAAAGGCTACCTCACCCGCGTGCACGTAATGAATCGTGCCTCCGCGGCCCAGGTTTCTGTTGGCGGCAGTGTCAATTTGAATGTGGGAGTAATGGGGCGGAGCATACTCGATGCGCCTTGTGCTGTTTCTCGCAAGATTCATCCGCCCCCGCGACGGCAGGTGCCGGTGAAAACGCCGCGCCATGGAAAAAACCATCTGGGCGCTTTCCATTGAATGCGCTGCAACAAGTGCAAAGCGATTGGGGTATCGAGTGACCAGCGCAAAAATGAACGCCTCGATAAGAGTCGAAATCCCCAGTTGACGCGACTTGAGGCATATAAATCGCGCGGGTAGTCTCTTTTCGCGGCATTCCATCAGTTTCTCGAATACCGTCTCCTGGGGCCGGTTCATGATCAGGGAAACCATCTCTCCATGCTTGTTGATTATCTTCAGGTTTTCCATGAATGTCCTGATGTGAAAGAGATGGTTCGAACCCGAGGGAGACATTTCCTCGAATTTCTTGTTCAAACGCTGCAACCGGTCCCTTGAGCGGCGCAGCGTTAAATCCGAAAAGATAACCGTACAATTATTCAACATTTACCTACGTGAACGACAAGCGGTTTCACATTGATTCGCCATCAAGACCCCAACAATGGGGACGCCTGCGCCGCTAAAGCTTTTCTTATCCATGTGTATCCTTTGACAAAGAATCCGTTTCATTCGTGCCACACCTCGATGGGAGTTGACTGGTGCCGGCTTTGCGCAGACATGATCGATTCCATTCGTTTTTCCAACTCGTCCAGACGGGCCGCTATCAGTTGGGCTTCGTCGGTCTTGACCCGGGTTTCCATCAGGCCGCGGGCGGTGTTCAGAAATTTGTCAATCATCTTGAGCCGGTCTGTGTCCTCTTTGGATGCTGACAATACCCAGGGTATCAAGAGGCCGAGGAGTTCAAGCGCAGACGACGGCGAAAGTCCGTGGCCGGTCAGTTCATTGATGCGTTTGAAAAGATCATGCTCTGCACCAGTGGGCGCCCGTGCCGCTGGTCTTTTACGCACCGGTTTTTCTGTGTTGCCTGGGACCGGTTCTTGCTGCTGGTTTTTTGCGCTCCTTGGCATCCGGCACGCAATTGCGGCTACTGGGCGTACTCTTCCCATTCGCCCCAGAAATGTGCTTCCATCTCCTGGTACTTGGCAGACCACTGGTGCCACCTTCCCTGCGAACACCAACCCCTGTGCGGATCGGGTACAGCAACGGACCGGGGCTCCAGGCGGCAGAATCCGCTGTTGAATTTGACGCACACATCACATACCATTTCAGATCTTTTCACAACGGTTTCCCTTCTTTCACGGATCTTTGTTCGTGCCAGTCGTATGGTATATCCAGCCTCAGTCTGAGCCTTCGCATTGGAGCAAGCATGCCGAATTCCATGGAATTGAGGAGCTGTCTGGCTTCCGGATCGTTGATTTCATCCACGTGTGATCTGATCAGGGAGAGCTGTTCGTGGAGTTTGTTGAAGGAATTGGACATGAGTTTTCTGTGATTCACGGTCTGCATGGGAAAGCTCCTTTCTCGTGTGTGGCCCTGGGCGTAATAATAACCTGTTAGGTTAATTAATGGCTGGTTATATGGAGATCAAATGTTCTCTATTTGTTTTTATGGGGCCATAATTAACTAAATAAGTCAAGTTGAAAATCAAAAACATGCGCCCTTCGAGTGTTTCCGCCCACATACACCATCTACCCCTCCTTGCTCGGGTAGAGGACGATAGAGGTTATTTTCCCACACCGACCTTTACCTGGTATCTCCTGTCCCACGGCTTGAGGTAACCCATTTCTACTCCGAGGCGGTCAGTGTATGCGTCGTCCGCCCATGTCCAGCCCGCGCCGAACTTGCCCACCCTGTATGCCAGGGCCGCCTTTTGCATGAGGCGGCGCCAATCGGTTTCTCTGGCGAACTTCTCGTCCAAGGCCCGCTGCCTTTCTTCACGCTCGGCAATGTTCCGGCGCCGTTCCAGGTCAAGCAGTTCTCGCAGCCGGTCCAGTTCCACTTGTCTGATTTCCTGGTCGATTTTCCGGTCCGGGTTTTTCCTTCCGGACGAAATGAGCCTGTCTCCAAATTGGCTCCGGAGGCTTGGTTTAGTTGAGGAATCGTATGAGAATTTCCTCGTCGATTGAGTTGACGGATTGGTCCTGGAAGTTTGAGTGTAATCCCAGGCGCTTGAATAGTTATTTGCGGTCGGCATGGTTAACTCCTATAAGACAAGGTGAACCACAGAAACGCGGAGGCAGACCGGCAAACGGCCGGTGAACAACCCGCGTTTTGGGGAGGGCACACGCCGTGTGCACCTGGATTCAAAAGCACATCGTTCAACGCGAATTGGTATTCATTCGGTTTGACTCAAGAAAGGCATCAAAGTGGTCCCCATTCGCGCACTACCGATGCTCCCACTTGGAGTCCATAGATATCCGAAGGGCCGCTGAAGGCTATCCTGAACTTGAAGAAACGCCCGGTAATATTTACCGGGGCCTGTGTAGAACAGAACAATCTGTTATCCGGACAGGACAGGTCCCCACACTGAACCACTATCGGGGACTCCATGTCCCCATCCTTGAAGACCTTTATATCGACGGGAGTTCCGGGCGTTTTTCCGAACACGCTGACAGCCCGGACAATTTTGATATACTCGGGCGATCCGAAATGAAGCCAACCTGTTTCTACCCAGGCTTCTATGTCCTGTCCGAGGTCAGTGCTCTGCCCGGGTGCGAATAGACGGATGATCCTGCCCTGATAATCGCCGCCGTAGAGAGTCACTTGCCCGATCTTACCCGGGGCAGCGGCATTGTGACAGTGAGCGGATGTGATGGCGCCGACGGCTATGGTGAAAGGCGGCAACCAGGTTTTGAGAGCCAGGTCGTAGACAATGAGGCGGTTGTTCAAGGTCTGCGCAGTCCCGGTCACGATCATGGGCACGGACCAGATGAGCTGGTTCTTTTCCGGCAAGTAAACCCCACAGGCCTTGAAAAGGTTGTCAAGATCCAGCCGCGGCACGTCTGCGGCCGGATTCCACCAGGAGACATCCTGACTGATGTGGTACAACTTGGTTCCGGAGAAATACCAGGCCCCCGCGGCGTTTATGTAGTAAAGGCCCATGAGATTCTTCATGTCCGGTTCTGTGTGAGGCGCTCTCATTACAACGAGGTTGTTAATCGGGGCCTGTCCTGCCGCTTCGGTTCTTTCGACGGAGACTCCACCGTCGCTGGAGCTGTTGAGCAGGTACCAGTCGTCGGTCTTGGCGAGAAACCCCTGGTTAAAAGCCTCTATCGCAGCCACGATTTCCCCCTGGCCGCCCAGCCCCAACGATGGCGAGTGAATCCCCGTGAGACCGTGCGGTTCTCCGGGCCGGGATATGAGTATGCGCTCCGGGCCT
Organism: uncultured Desulfomonile sp.; assembly: GCA_903853735.1. The sequence goes on from CAINUH010000263.1 coordinate 5,412, forward strand.
TCGTGGCTTCGGCACAGGACCAGCCTGTCCCTCACGGTGAGGGCGATCTTGTGTTTCTTCAGAGGAATCGGGATGGGCCATATACCGGCTTCACTTATGTAGGTCTTTGGCGTGAGGTTTGAGGATACTTTAAGCCTGATCCAATAGCCTTGGGGAAATTGGGCGCTGACAGGGCGGTTCAGGTTCCAGTCGGTCGGCGGTCTCCATACAATCTTGCCTTTCTTGCCCAGACATTTGCCGGAGGGTTCCTGTGTGCCGTCTGAAAATCCGGAGAGTGCGGCCCATGCAGACCCGGTCCAATAGGACCCGGAAAGTGCGGCAGCGGTTTTGTTGTTGTAATCGTTGTGGGGAGTCAGTTCGACTGCATCAAACTTTATCGGATACCCGATGTAGATTGCGTCGGAGCTTCCCATTCCCGTGGGATTGTCGGGCAGGCCGTCATTCAGCCTGGCATAGGTCGCGCTTGAGGAATCGTTCACTTCCAGCGTGAAATCTTTTGCTGATTTTTCCGATTCATCCCAATAGATAAACCCAAGCGCGGCATCGGCGAAGGCTTCACCGATGACCTGGAGGTTTTGGCACGGGGCCTTGAACAGTATCTTTTGAACCAGGGTGTTTTCCGACGTACCGCTGGGCCATCTGAACCGGTACCAGTATCCGGGAAGGCTGTTTTCAACATGGTACCCGGCGGAAAATGATCCGCCCGAGTGAGTCACTATTCCGTTGCGGCTCAAACCCGCGGTACCGTCCGACCATCCCGATCCGCTCGACCAATCGCCGGAATAACCTTCCACGATAAGCTCACCGGACCGGGAGTTACCCGACAGCATGTCGAACCGGAAACCGGTCACTCCCGACATGTCCAGACAGACGGCCAGCCATCCTGAAACGGAACCCAAATTTCCGATATTGGCATTTGTTTCCGTGTCTGCATCGCAAACGTCCGCGGTGATGTCATACCAGTCCACGCCGTTGTTGCGTGTCACGAGAACCGATCGTGGAACGGCCCAGTCTTTTCCTGAGGCATCCAGACAGCCGGCAAAAACCAGGGGCGGCTTTTTCAAACCTTCGGTGATGATTGCCCTGTCATTTAGAGTGGTTATCGACGCCACCCCGGCTCCGGAAGTCAGGTCGTAGATTTCTGTCCAGGAACCGCAGCCCGACAGGTCAGCCGTTTCGTCCGGACATGCGTAAAGTCGGTTGTTTCCAGAGATGTCCAGCATCTGGGCAACAAGGTAGCTTTGCTCAATAGAGGCAAAACGGACCTGGGTGAGCACGCGGATTTCACACCATCCACTCTGAGCTTCAGACCACCCGCTCGAGGGAGGTAGACTGCCGATGAGTCCGCATCCCTGGCGGGTCTTGAGCCCCCTGTTCACCAGGTCCGCGTTTTCGCCGGACACCAGGCTGTTCTCAGGATAAATCAAGGGATTGCGCCGATTATCCCGAATACCGCCTGTCCAGTCGAACAGGTTGACAACCTTGTATGAATCGTTTGAAGCAGGGGACATGTGGTCACCAATGAGAAATAACCTTGTGTGGAGGCACGGGTTATGTTTTCAACGGGATGGTCGGAGGCTGAGTGAAGGCGGCTCGCTTGCTCCGAGAAGCCTCTGTTTTTCCCGTTCGTATAATTGGGAATATTCCTGGTATTTCAGGTCCGCGCCTGGGGCATGCCGGTCTCTGAGGAAAGCCTCTCTCAGAGAAAAATACACAAAAACCTGATCACCGGCACGCGGCATGGGTGGGTTGGGATTGTCCGGGCTGCACGTGAGGCCGGCGGGCAGGTAAGAGTGGTAGACGCAGAAGCCTGATGAAATGTCCGAGTGAGGTGGGGGCCACACGTAGAGCGACCCGTTTTGTACGGTGTAGTACAATGGAGCAGCGTGGGAGTTCTCGCCATTCCTGATCTCGAGGAATTCCCTCAGACTTCTCAGCGGCGTCATGAGCCCGTTCTTACCGCTGAAACACATCTGGTGTAGATCCTGAAAGTCCGGAATGACAGACACAAGATCCGTTTCAAAGACGCCGGACATTGTCGGTATCCAGGTTTGTCGGCGCCAGTAGTTTTCCTGGGCAAGATCCTTGAGGCATCGATTGATGGATCGAAGTATGAATTCATCTGAAAGGAATCCGTCTGTGCTTTCGTTGAAAAGATCCCGCACAGAGTCGATGATCTCCCCTACCCTGCCCGCGCAATTGGACAGCCTGGTTGAATCCAGGATCATTTCAACCGAGATTTGGAATACCTTTATAAGCCCTGGATCCTCGCTTTGGGGCGCAGGGATTCTCGTAAGAACAAAGGAAAGCAGGTCACCGGGCATTATTGCGGTGTCGGCCACTCGGCCGGGAAAGGTCGTGCCTGTTATTGAAAAAGTGCGCCTGGAGACCATGTCGGAAATTGCCGCAGACCGGTAAGCAGCGGATGATGTTTCGGTTATCGGCCCTTGATTGGCCGCATTTGTGTCGGCCCGCAGGAGCAGGGCAGTCACTTGCCAGCCGTGCTGCAAGGACGGTGAAACGGAAGATTCGTGGAGTTGAATGGACAAATCCTTGCCGGGAATGTAATTCACCGGGGCCGGGATGGAGAACCGGGCTTCGTCCCTTATGCGCCATCCGGTGAATCCTGCTCCGGTGCCGGCATCGTACCCGTTTACCGGGACTGCCCCTGATGAGGGCATCAGTGTTTCTATGATGAATGAAGCCATTGTTTGATCACTGCCCGTCATTGTCGATAGTGCGAGTGCAGTTCGGTTTTAGTTCGATTGCCACTGAATTTCATCCTTTGTTACCAGACGCAGGACGAGGTTCACGACGGCCAGGCCGACTGCGGAAATTTCCGCCCAGCGTCCTGGATCGAAACCGACCGCAATCACCATGGAGCCCACGAGGGCTATCATGTTGGTCCAAATCGTCTTTGACATCCACCACACTTTTGTTCGTTCCATGAGTTAATCTCCTATGGTCAGTCTTCTGATTCCGGTCAGGCTGCGAAGAGAAAGTCCTTCGAGTCTGTCCAGCACCACGCCTCGTCGGGCCGACGAATGCGTAACTTTGTGTAAACCTTGCGGGTCGCGCAGAATGGCTCCCACATGGCCGTGAAGTCGGGCCGGTCTAAAGGTCCAGAAAACCAGGTCGCATTGCCTGGCAGAGTCCAGGACAATATCCCGGCCGTTCCATCCTCCCAGGCCCTGGGACATTCTATACGCCGTGGTTCTTGTGATGCCCGGGATTGCAGCCCATTTGGCTGCGAGGAAGATGTACCCCGAGCAGTCAAGGCCTTTTTGAAGGTCCTCTGCTCCTCCCCAGGCATACCGTGGATGTTTTGCAATTATGAAGTTTAACTGGCGTGTGAGTGATCTCTCATAGCGCTCGGCCAGTCCCCAGGAATCACGTCCAGCAAAGTACGGCGCCGATGACAAGAACAACAGCAGCCATAATGTAACTCGAAGCCTTGGGATCATGGCCTATCGACTCCATCCAATCTCCGGGCGTCACGAAGTCAACGGCCAGCATGAGGCCCACCAGCGCCGGAGTTGCAAGAAAAATTGCGGTCAAACGCAGCAAGACATACCTGGCAAGACCGTATGGATCCTCACCCATGAGGAGGGGCGAATAGAGACTTGCACACAGGAGCGGTCCAATGCTGAATGCGGACACTCCGAGGAGAATTGCCCATCGGGAAATCTCTTTCTTCATCATACCTTACCCATAGCGTACCCGATGAACACGCCTATTGCAGAGGCAGCCGTACCCAAGGCGATTATCATTTGCCAGGTAACGTTCTTGGCTTGCTCCGATTCCTTTTTGTGGGCGTGTACACCGTTGTTGAGCGCCTGTTCTTGTTCCAGATCTCTCAGGCGATGGTAAACTTCATTCATTTCCGCGGTACACCTGTTGGCGCATCGTGCGTGGCTATCACGGAGTTCTTCCAATGTCGTGCGGATGTGATCCAGAATGGTATTGACATGGTTGAACCGTTCAGCCAGCCATCCGTGATGGACTCCGTAGGATTTTTCCATTCGATTGGTTTCACCTCATGCGATTTCGCCGTCAAACAAGTTAATTCGGTCACAACTTTTGAAAACCACTGTAAGTGCTCAAACGCGAACCGGCATTAGCTTCTCAATTGCTTCGATCACCATTTCCGTGGTGATCCCCGCCATGCACGGGTGTCCCGCGATGGGACATACTTCGATATCCATGGCCCACTGGTCGCCCCGGATACAAGGCCGTTCCCGTATCACTTGGGGAACGGGAAAGTTTTGCAGGGCTTCTTGACTTGAGAAGTCCTCGACGTAAATCCCCGGACATTGGCCCTGGATGTTGAGTATATGGTCCTTGACGTATCCGAAATGCGCCGGTTTGGACCGACCCCACAACACAACGGACGGAATTCTCAGGGCAGCAGCAGCATGGTGAGCCATGGTATCGACGCTCACGAGCAGGCGGGCCCTTGCTATACACGCGAACACCTCCGACAGGGGCCGTTGGCACAAATCGACGTCCACGCCGTCCATGAGGGGTTCCAGATACGACTCCCTGAACTGAACGACCTTCATCCCATGTTCATGCGCCCAGCCGATTACGACCTTCCATCTTTCCACGAGCCAGTTCTTGTTTCCACTCGGCTGGAAGAAGTCATAGGTCTTGGCCGAGGACCAGGGGACTACCACCACAAAGGGTTGATGAGTAATTTTGGCGGGCCATAAGGAAAAATCGTCAGGGCCTATGAAGACCCTGGGCGTGATGTCATCGGGAACGGGCACATCGAACATCTTGCAGTACGCCGCAGCAAGGTGGCCCTTCCACCCTGCAGCCGCTGCCCAGGCGTAAACAGATTCTTCCAGCCTGATGGTCCTTTGAGCGTCAAGGGGTTGCTCGGCTATTTCATCCACATCGGGATTTCCTTGAAGGACCGCCTTGGCCCACGGAGCATATACGGCTATGTCTCTGTCGGGATTTTGTTTCCGCATGACACGCAGCATGGGAGTTGCCATCAGCCCGTCCCCTATGCCGTGGCCCAGGCTGATGTGTATGCCCGGTTTCATGGTTTTGCGCTGTGCCATAAATCGCCTGTGGTCATCCAGGTAAACGTCCGGCGAATTGTTCCTTGATCCTCCGTTTACGGCCTTGAAATGCCATGCTACTGCCGATGGATGCACGAACAGTTTTGCCCCTTCCACGCCCAGCCGCCAGGTTGCCTGAGTTTCGTCCCTGTGTTGTCTGTAGAGACGCGTCTCAAAACCACCTATCTTTTCAAGCCATTTCCGGCTGAACAGGATGTTTCCGGTCAGGTGTTCAACGGGGAGGAGGTCGGTCTCGGAGTGTCTGAACCATTGAATGTTCACCTTGTCGGACAAGGCTTCTATACGGCTGTGTCTGTAACGCGGGTCATCGGGTCGAAAGGTTTCGATCTCCTGACCTGGGTGGAGAAATAGGCCGCCGCATGCGCCCACGTCTGCGTCCTCCAGGACTTCCGCCAACCTGGAGAGGTAATCAGGTTCGAGCCAACAATCATCGTCAACCCTGAGAAACAGGGGATTACTGTCGCCCGTGGTCTTGAACCCCACCTGGTAGGCCGCACCGATACGGCCTACCTGCGGTCCCCTGAGGATTTTGATTTCATGGCCGGTACGGGCAATCTCGCTGAACAGTCTCGGGTAAATTCCGAGACTGTTCCACTGAACGGGCATGTCGGAATCATCTGCTATAACCAGGTCCCATGATCGGTAATCCTGGCGAATGAGACTCCACAGAAGTTGATGCACTATTTCCGGCCGGTTCTTGGTGGCCACGCACACGGTTATTCGCATGGAACCTCCGCTTGAAAAAGATGGAGACACACAGGCGCACAGACATAGAGAACAATATGGCAAGTGCCGGGATTAATGTCCGATTCGCTGTGCAGTACGAGGCATGGATCTCCTCTGGGAGCGCAGGCTGCCGGCCTGTAAAAGGTACAGCAATTACGGGCGGGCAAGATGCCCGCGTCGTGCATACCGATTACCTTGCCGACGTTCGCTTATCTCCATGCCATGATGGAAACATTTATGGTTCCGGACGGAGCGGCGACGGTGAGGACTGTTTGATCCGCCTCTTTGACAAGGGATAATTCCGGTAGGGTCAGGCCATCCGATGTCCAGTTGATAATTTCCGAGCCCTGCACAGTGCCGAGAAACCTGGCTCGCACCGTGCTCCCTTCGATATGGACAACGACCCGTTTGACGTCCACACCCAGCGACATGGCCTGCCCGTCCGCGCCTACGCCG
>CAINUH010000264.1 GCA_903853735.1 uncultured Desulfomonile sp.
CACTTGCCCCGAACATCATCCAGTGGACTCCAATGGCTCCCCATGACTCAGGAAGCGTTGCAAGCGCCTCAGTGACTGTATCGTATTTAGGTGAAAAGAGAAATTCATCGGAGTCAACCATAGCCAACAATTCATGCTTGCCTCTGAGCCTGTCGATACAATCCTGGTGGGAATCGATGTAGGCTTCACGCCCCTGCGCGTCGATGCCGACTCTGGGCCAGTATTTCACGTCTACAATTCCCTGCTCGATATACGGTTGGAGGACTGCCATTGAATTGTCAGTTGACATACGGTCGTAGAGATAGAAGTGCTCGATGCCCACCATCAAGTGAAATTCAATCCACTCTTTCAGATAGCGCCCCTCATCGCGGTACATCATTATGATGGAGAGTTTCATATGTTTGCCCATTTCTGCCATCAATGGGGCGATCTGTGCGAGCGTGTGGTCTGGATTCACAGGCCGTCCTTGAACCAGAAAACGACCAGCGAATCCTCAATATGGATTAGAGGCAGGTCGAGGCTGTCGAGGAATTCCTTTACGTGCGGGACCAACGGGTGCCCATAGTCGTGCCACGCCATTACCTTCGGCCCAAGAGCAAGCGCAGACTTCGTGCAGCGCTCAGTAAGGCCGGGGATATTGACATCGTAAAAAATCATGTCAGGCGTGAAGGCAGGGATGTAATCCGCGACATCTGCTGTGATTTGGCGCACTCTGTCAGCATAGTGGGGCAGGTATGCCCGAGGACGCTCATCTTTGTCAATCGTCGTAATCGAAATATCCGTGTTGCGGCAAAGGTGGTACGCGTTGTATCCCAGTCCGGTTCCGAATTCCAGCAGCGTCTTCGGTTTGGCGATGCGAATGGCGGAAATCAGCACTAGCGTATCGAGCGAGGACACGGTGCCGCTCTCTACTCCAGGTTCGCGGGGAATGCGGTAGGACACTTCGCGGTCATTGCCGAGATACTGAAATAATTCCCATGGACGGATATGCCTCATAGCTCCTCCCTGAACCACGTTTCCCAGCGAGGCCAAAGATTATCCCAAGCATACCCAGCAGAGACATCAGCTTTTTTTCCAATCCACTCTTCAACCTTAGCCGCCCAGTCCTCTGCTCTATAGACCGGCCTCACCGAGCCGTAGGAACCTTCCTCGTAAAATCCGATAGGCGATGCTTGCATGGCAGTTGGCACGAAGTCTGCACTCCCAGCGTAAGAGCCTGTTATTACAGGAGTTTGACATGCTAGAGCTTCGAGACTAGGCAAACCAAAACCCTCAGGCCCGATGCCAAGACAAACATCGCAGGCAGAATAAGATGACGCCATTTTCTGGTCAGAGATGTAACCTGTTGAAATGATCGATTCTTGGATGATTCCATAGTCTGCTAGGAGTGTGGGGATTGACCAGTTTGCCTCGATCCGGTCCGTATGTATCCAAAATCTAACAGGCCGTTTCTTCGCAAGCAAGGAAACGGTTTTGCAAGCAAGGCTCCAATTTTTTCTACTTTGGTTTGTGGCGACTGCTCCCAGTAAAATTTCGTCTTCCTGAATAGGTGCGGTTTTCTCCTGCACGCCCAGCATGTGGAGCAGGGACATAGCTCCGGTATTTTGGAAGAACAGCTTTCTGCTCATAAATCGAGGCATTGCATGAAAAGTTTCTGACTCAAAGCCATGCGGGAGCCACGTAAGATGCCTTCTATCGGCTTCCTCGTCGCCGATGGACCTGCGAATTACGCCTTCTCCGAATGGGCCATAGGCAAGCAGGCGATCAAAACC
>CAINUH010000265.1 GCA_903853735.1 uncultured Desulfomonile sp.
GAAGGTCTGGCGCATGGGATAGTATTGGGTTCACGGGTCCTAGGTTCTGTTAGTGTAATGTTGCTCTTGGGCTTTGTAACCCCGGCTTACAAGGTGTTTCATGCGCTTAGATGGTTTCATGTTCCGGAAAGTTGGGTGGAAGTCGCACTATTAATTTATCGATATACATTTACACTTGCCGATCAGACCACGGACGTCGCTGAAGCCCAGAAACTACGACTGGGTTATTCCAGCGCAAGACGGTCCCTGTTGTCTATGGGTACATTGGCCGGCACAGTAATTACCCGATCCTTGGATCAAGCAATGCGGACCTACGAGGCGATGACGCTTAGGGGTTATCAGGGACGTTTACCGTTTGAATCTCTACCTAAGATAAGTCTTTCCGACCGCACATTTGTTATCTTTGCCTTGCCGGTAATAGCGGCTTCCTATTTTATTTTGGAATGGTGGCCCAGGTGAATCGCGGATTAGCAGTTGAGGTGTCAGGCGTGGCCTACACATACCAAGAAGGGACTCGTGCTCTTGATGAGGTGAATTTTTGGGTTGAATCAGGTGAATTTGTCGCCATGCTCGCATCCAACGGTTCCGGCAAGACCACTCTGATAAAAGTGTTGGTGGGCCTCTTGGAACCTCAAAAAGGGTTCGTTAATATCAATGGGAAAAATATTCGTAAGCTATCTCGTAAAGATCTATCCAGACATGTAGGTCTTGTAATGCAAAATCCCATAGACCAACTTTTTGCCGCTACAGTGGAGGAAGATGTAGCTTATGGACCTCGGAACCTCGGCTTGGATAAAGAGGAGGTTGAACAGCGAGTATCTGAGTCGTTGGAGTGTGTTGCGGCCTCGGACCTTCGTCGGCGTGCGATCCATCATTTGAGCTTTGGTGAACAGAAACGCGTGTCGATGGCAGGTGTGCTGGCCATGCGTCCTTCTACGCTTATACTTGACGAGCCCACAGCCGGCTTGGATCCTGCGGGGGAGGCTTTGATGATGAGGCTCCTTAATCGCCTTAACCGTGAGCAGGGAATTACGGTAATATTGGCGACTCATTCTGTTGATCTGTTACCGCTTTTCGCAGACAGGATCTATGTGCTGCGCCACGGGAAAGTCCTCAAGCAAGGCCCTGCGAATGAAATTTTCTGTGATCACGAAATGATCAGTCAAGCGTGCCTCCGGCTTCCATACATCGCGGACCTCCTGCACAAAATGAAAGAACACGACGGGGTCCCGATAAATGGTCTGCCTCTTACCCTGGGAGAAGCTCGGAAGCGCCTGCTGGAACTCATTCCTGAAGATCTGATCACCAAGCACCCCGAGGTGAAACTCCAATGAGTTCGGATCGCACCGGCTTTACTACAGGAACTTGCGCTGCGGCAGCCACAAAAGCCGCTACCATGGTCCTGTGCGGTAAGGCGAGACCGGAAGAAGTGAACGTTACTTTACCGAACGGCTCAATTGTCACCCTCCCCCTGGCAATGGTTGAGGGAAATACCAGTTCGGCCTGGGCTTTTGTTAAAAAGGATGCGGGAGATGATCCTGATGTCACGGATGGTTGTTTGGTATCAGCGGCTGTCGGATGGACCGATGGCAATGATATAACCCTTTTGGCAGGGGAAGGCGTGGGCACGGTCACAAAGCCCGGCCTTTCCGTGCCTCCCGGTGAGCCCGCAATAAATCCTGTGCCCCGGCGCATGATTACAGATGCGGTGAGAGAGGTTACCCAACGTGCCGTGCGGGGTACCATTTCAATTCCTGGAGGCAATGAACTGGCTCAGAAAACCTTCAACCCGCGACTGGGTGTAGAAGGTGGCCTTTCGATCC
>CAINUH010000266.1 GCA_903853735.1 uncultured Desulfomonile sp.
GCTTTTAGTTACTGGATAGCACATACCCTGTTCATAGCATTAGGGCATGGGGGATACATTCCACCCGTTGCTGCAGCGTGGGGCGCAAATGTAATCTTTGGGCTGGGAGCTGCAATCCTGCTCCTTCAGGCAGGAACCTGACGGATCAGGTGTGATGTATTAGGCTGAGCGGCGAGGTCTCGCTGGACCTACTTGTGTCTCCTAAATTGAGCAAAAAGTCCTGGATCGGGGGTTGCCTCAAATACCTCCAGCGAAGTATATTGGTCGGGGTTATCGAATCTCAAGTATATTACTTCTTCGTCCTTGGCTCCTGTTCTGAGGTGGCGAAGTTCGTGGCCTGACAGTTTCCATCTGCCGTCCTGGACTGTTTCTTTTTCCCCGATCCTGCTCGTTCGGCGAAAGGTTCCGTCCTTTCGATATTCCAGAATGAGCGTGAAAGCGTTCGCACCTCGAGTGACAAAAGGAAGCCCTTTGTAACCATCTCTATAGGGTTTCCCGGGTTCCTTGGTCTGAGCAATCTCCCAAACGCCCACTAGCTGGTTTTGAGTCCCATCTAGTTCAGGTTTATCAAGTTTCTTTTCGTCAAGGGCGTAGATGGGGGGCAGAAAAAGACTCAGGAAGAAGCCGGCGCAGAAAATCATGACCATCCGTCCGAACTTCATGGTCTATCCTTTCCGTGTGCATTCAATCAATGTACGCGTCTACAACATGGCATTATTTATGGATATCGTCAAGATTTATGGGAGTCGATGGAATAAGGCGTTAGCATAGAGAAGCCATTTTTATAACTTTAATTTTTTTGTGTTGACATTGTCTCACACAGGAGACAATGAGTGAAACAATGCCCCATACAAGTGAACTGTCAAAAAATCTACCCTTCTGGTCGGATGGAAAGGCCGTCACAGGGATGGTCTTTGTTCTGACGGGAGCCATCTTGTGTTGGGAAGGATTACTGAACCTCAGAAGTCTCTGGATACAATTCCAGCCCTTCTTCCCCTTGGCCCTTCCGAGCAATGTTTCGCACCTAATCATTAATTCCTTTCCTGTCATTTTGAACACAATGATCAGTACCATAGCGTCTTTTTGTGCCATCCTCGTGGGATCGGCCTGGGCCGTCGCCGGACTGCTTGACGTAGTGCGCGGCCGAAGGAGAAGATCGGCACCAGCCGATTTGCACAAGCCTGAATGGGTTGTCGAATCGCTCATATCAGCTCAGCCTAAGTACGGCCGATCATTTTCACTGCTAGGGCGGATCTGGACCTTCTTAGTGCCTCAAATTGGCTATATGAGCCCGGTTCGCTATCAATTGTTTCGTGAGGTTTTGCGCAGTGTTTTGAAAATAGCATTTTTAGCCTTTTCATTAGTAATTGCCGTCCATCTCCTGCGTTCGTTGCCAAGTGTTTTGAACAAGAGTTTTCATCTTGGGATAAGCTTTTCCATTCCTTCTCCGAGCCCACTTTACCGTCTTCTAGGTCTCATAGCCTTGATCGACCTACTGATTGCAGCAAGCCTGGTATCATTCAGGAGAGGCTCCGGCTCACGAAGCGTCCAAACAGTTCAGGTACGAGGTAGTGGTGACCCAAATTTATTCCTTGCTTTGCTGGAGGAATCGCTAAAGCTTTTGACCCCCAAGGGTTGTCCGGTCGGTAGACCGATGAGACTTGAACAAAAAGGTGTAGGAATGTCGAGAGGAACCTTGATGGAAAATTGCCCGAGGATTGCCAGGATCCGTTCCTTGTCGGCAAGTTATTTGTGTCTTCCGCTGGTGATACTGTCGATAACTGTTGGATTCTCAAGCCTAATTCGCTTTCAGCCTCAAATTTCTGCGTATGGAGAATTGACGGAATTTCTCTCCAAGCATGGCGTCGAATATGTGTTCCAAGTATCTTTTTCTGTGGGACTCATATTTACTGGAATCTATTTTTCATCATGGTCGGAACGATTGTTCAACATACTGAAGTTTAGATCGGACATCGTTTTCTGTAGTATAAGGGCGCACGAGAATTTTTCCGACGTTTACCCGGTGAATGAAACGGTGAATCTGAAGAAACATGTCACCACGTGGAGAATTTTACAGGAAGTCGACGAACATTTTGTGGGTTGGGAGAAGAAACCGAAGGACTCACAATTTTTCTCCCTGGAAATCTTATGGGCGGAGATGATTTCTGAGTCTATGGGAAATGGGGAACCTAGATTCGTTATCGATCTTCAAACGTCTGAATCTCTTGATCGTCAAATTTGGACAATCATGGACATTCCGTTTTGCGTGAACTTTGAGAGGATTGCTACTGAATCAGTGGGACCACAGACAAATGGTTGATAAACGAATTTGCCGTCGAGACTTGAATGTTGACGGGCAGCAAGGATGCCCGTCAACGATTCAAAACCTAAGAGTCTTGAGGTGAGCCAGGCTGAGCGGGCCACACGCATCCGAGACCCTAGACTTCCAGCCAGGAGTGAGAATACAAGGAGTGTCCGAGAAGGAGTTTAGAGGTTTTGACATAATCCATTTCCTTTTTACCCATCCCGGTGGTGTCGACTTCCTCCCCATCCATTATCCGTCCCACTATGTTCTCGAGTTCCATGGACTGGTCATGAGCAATCTTGACGATTTCTTCGTCGAAGCCGTCGAGAATGGCTGAAGTGATACCGCACTTCTTGAGCATGCACAGATAGACCTGGTTCAGTACATCCCGCAACTCGTCAGGTGACCCGTTGGAAACGTTTGACAACCCGCAGGTGGACTGACATCCGGGGGCGATGTCGGGAAGCCACTGCATGAAAGTCGTACATCCCTGAAGCTCTCTTTGCTGCGATGAAACTGGAACCACGATTGGGTCAAACCATATTTTCTCTAAGGCTATCCCTTGTTCGGCAGCCTTGGTCATCATGCTGTCCAGAAGTACCGACCGCTCGTTTTCATCTCTTGGTATTCCCTCAGGTCCCCACATCAAACCGACCATCTCGCAGTCGTACTTGTTTACCAGAGGCATCTGTAGGTCCATGCGGTCAGGGCGGGCCATGATGGAGTTTATAACGGCTCGTCCGGCCTTCACCTTATAAACTTGTAATCCTGCCTCCATAGCCTCGTTGTTGGTGGTATCGAGGAATAGCGGCAGGTCAGTCACCTCCTGAACGGTTTTGACCAGCCATTGCATCATTTCGAAACCGCCCTTTCGAGCCGGCCCAAGATTGAGATCCAGAACGTCCGCCCCTCTCTGAGTCAGCTTTTCTGCCCACTCCTGTATGGGTTTCGGGTCCTTCTCTCGCATGGCCGTACCGGTGTACTTCGACATTATGTTGATGTTTTCAGCCACGACTTTGATCATCGGCAAAACCTCCTGATATCAATCCCGGTGATGCGTAGATTATACAACTAAATGAACAAAACGATTACCACAGTCGCGCCTCGATTCAAAGGGTAATGTTCCATCTTTCGCAAC
>CAINUH010000267.1 GCA_903853735.1 uncultured Desulfomonile sp.
CAAAAGCCCCGGGGACGAAAAAATCTCTGCCGAGATAATAAAATTCCTGGACTTAGGAAAGAATTTAGACCTAGCTTTGGATCTTGGTGAAGTACAAATTCTCTTCTTGCGGATTGCTCGCTATTTGGAAGCCGAGCCGAAGAAGGAACTCCCCCCAATGTTCTTGGAACTCGCAGAAAGGCTATTGGTTCGGCTGAACAATCACTAGATGAATGTTCAGTGTGCATCGAGGGGATGCAGTTTAGAAACACCACATCAGGAGCCACTGGAATGATTGTGCCGAAGGTCTCTATCGTGCGATATGAAAAGCCGCTTGAGTCTGTCCGAAAAGCGGTGGATTTATGTCAGGGGTTGGAAAGTCTTCCTCGGGCAGCAAAGGTTTTCGTAAAACCAAACATAGTTTTTTGGAGCAGGGTTTCGGAATTCCCAAAGTGGGGAGTAATAACAACTTCCCGTGTCGTGCAGGATGCAGTCTTTTTGCTGAAGGAGCGGGGAATTGACGACATCACCATAGGGGAAGGAAGCGTTCTGTTCAACCCGAAAGACAATGAAACGCCTGCTCATGCCTTTGAAACTCTTGGCTACAACGAACTCAACAAGCGTTTCGGCATAAAGGTGGTCAACGTCTTCCAGAGACCTTTCCAAAAGGTGGATCTGGGAGACGGTGTGGAGTTGAACTTCAATACTGATTTCCTGAACAGCGATTTTGTTGTCAACTTGCCTGTCATGAAGACCCACGCCCAGACTGTCGTCAGCCTTGGAATAAAGAATCTGAAGGGAATGATCGATGTGAATTCCAGGAAGAAATGTCACTCGCCGGACCCGAAACGGAACCTTGATTATATGGTGTCCAAGCTAGCGAACAAACTTCCACCTTCACTGACCATCCTCGACGGAATTTACACCAATGAGCGAGGGCCCGGTTTTGATGGTAAGATGAGGAGAAGCAATCTTATCGTAGCCTCCCCCGACATACTTTCTGCCGACAAAGTCGGCGCACGCATATTGGGTTACCGTGCCGAAGACGTGCCTCATCTTGTCCACGCGGCACAGGAGAGAGCACGGCCTCTGGACCTTTCGGACGTTGAAATAGTGGGTGAAAAACTGGATGAAAATGCCCTTCGGCTGGAATACTCTTTTGCGTACAACGAGGGGAATACCCTGCCGGTGCCCATGGAAAAGATGGGAATCAAGGGGCTTTCTTATCCAAAATATGACCTGACCTTATGCACCTACTGTTCCGTTTTAACCGGCATCATTCTCACTTCTATTGCTTTTGCATGGCAGGGCAAACCATGGGACGACGTGGAAGTACTTACCGGAAAAGTTATGAAACCAACTGCTGGTCATAAAAACACCATTCTGATCGGCAAATGCCTGTATGCTGCAAACAAAGATCATCCAAACATCAAGGATATGATAACCATAAAAACTTGTCCGCCTTCTCCAAAAGCCGTTGTCAATGCGCTCCATCGGGTGGGAATAGAAGTGAACCCGGCAATCTTTGAATACCTGGAGGAGGCCCCCGCACTTTTCATGAGAAGATACGAAAACAAACCTGAGTTTAACGAATCATTTTTCCGGATAGAATAAAGAGAGAAGCAGCTTTATGGCCAGCGCCCAATTTGATGTCCGATTCGTCCCGGAAGTTACATTATGGACAGGCTTGCATCTTGAGATTACGTCGGCCTGCCAAATGGATAATCCTCAAGCGCCCGAAGAAGTCTCGGGCTGTAATTTCCTCCAGAACTCGTCATCCAGGTGGTAGTTGCCGGCTAAGAAGTTTCGGGCAATAGCTTCCACACTTGCCTCAGACCCCATCAGCATATCCATCTGTCGGGTGAACTGGAGCATACGTCCCACGATTTCCAGTTTTTCTTCGATCAAATGGCGCTCGTACTTGTTGAAACGGGCGTCAACCCTGTCTTCCTGAACCTGCACCGAGAAGTCCATTCCTTCAAAGATCGCGGCTATTGCCCGCGCCCGCCTGTGTCTGCGAACGAAATCTGCTGCACCCCCCTTGAGAGCGAAGGTGATGTAGTTCTTGTTCACAGTGTCACCACAATAAGAGTCCAGCACGCTATAGTGATAACCTATTCTTGAACTGAAATTAAGGTACTTGTCGGACACTATCGCGTAGCTTCGGTCTCCAAACCTTTCGGCCATATTGTTGGGCGATAGCATCTGTTCCCGCATAACCGAAAGAAAGCCACCCAGATCAATAGGTCTCGGATGGTGCATCCGCAGGTCCTCATGTAACATCCCTTGGAGCACGGCCTTGAACGGGGTTGAGGTAATTTGATCCACTCTAACTCGTCTCAGCAGATGAGAATCCTTATCGATCCCTCCACCCAGATCGATCACGTAGAGGTCCAGGGGGATCGGACCAACCAGCTTCAGGGCCCCTCCTCCCTTGGTATCTGATACAAGATCGCTGGTCCTGAACATTTCTGCATACGAGAGTTCATGCACCAGACGCCCCACGTCATGGAGAGTCTTGCAATACTCCGGAGCAAAATTCGGGGACCTGGGATCCACCAGATTCAGCGGAACAATGAGATCTGCAATCCGTCCAATTGTTTGATGTACGGGAGTATCCCTCATTACGGAACCTTTGGGCCTTATCACTGCAATCAGTTCGGGGACCTTGCCGAGGTAGACTCGGCCTGAAAAAGCATCCACCGTGATCTCAGCCCCTGGCTCAATGACCGATGTGGCGAACTGGGCTCCAAGAAGCGTAGGGACGCCGAATTCTCTCGCCAGTGAAGCCATGTGCCCTGTCACGCTTCCCGCGTCCGTTACGATCGCCTGAGCCTTGGGCATCACGATCACGAATTGCGGATTAGAGTGCTTGGCAACGAGCACGGCTCCTTCCGGAAACTTGAACAGGTCTTCATCAGAATCCACAAGAAAGGCCGGGCCGTACCCAACGCCGGGAAAAGCCGAAGCGGCACTATCCACGAGAAGGGGATATCCTTCCACACGCGGAATTTCCGTTAGACCGGTCTCTTCAGAAGTGGTTCGATGAAGCGGCCGCGCCTGCAGTATCAATAAACGGCCACTGGGATCTACGGCCCATTCCACGTCCTGAGGATACTCATAGTGCTTTTCCAGCCTGACGGCGTAGTCGGCTAGAAGCTTTACGTGTTCAGGAGAGAGGCAAGGTTTGTCCTGTCTGTCGGAATCCACAGGCATTTCAATAAGGCCGCCGTCCTGATCTGAAGCCAACTGAACCGGCTTGTGAGAGATCCTGGTCTCAATTATGCTGTGCGCCTGGTCTTTGGCCACAACGTAACTATCCGGCGTTATCACACCGTCTACCGCGTATGGTCCGAGGCCCCAAACCGCGTTGATGATTATGTTGTTGTCAATTATATTCACCGGATTCACCGAATACATTACGCCACTGGCCACAGACTCCACCATCTCGACGCATCCCACGCTCATGGCGACGTCTTCGTCACGCATCCCCTTGTTGAGCCTATAAGACAGGGCGCGATGTCTATACAGACTGGCCACTATATGTTTGTAAGTTTCCACAATCCCGTCTGGGGGTACGTTCAATATGGAAAGGTATTGGCCGGCGTAGGAGAGTTCGCTGTCTTCTCCGATAGCACTGCTACGGAGCGCAACCCGCGGAGTAAAATCCGATTTGGCCGTTCTCTTCCGTATGTTGCCCACCATCTCCGCGTACGCTTCGTTGATGGCGCTTGCCAGTTCGTCCGGAACATGAGCTTCGATAATGAGTTTCTGGATCTCCTGGCCGGCTTCGCCGATGGTTTGCGGATCCCTGGGGTTAATTTCCCGTCGCCTTCTGTTTATTTCATCGAATAGATCATTGCTTTGCAGGAAGAACTCGTAGGCCCGCGTGGTTATGGCAAATCCTTCGGGCACAGGAAGTCGGGCTTTGTTGGTCAGCTCCCCAAGGTTCGCGTTTTTGCCTCCCACCCAATCCACCATCTCTATGTCAACTCTGGAGTAGGGAAGCACCCATTCTGAAACAGCTAACTCTTTCCTCCTACCAAGCTCCTCGTTAATCGCGGTAGTAATTTTTTCGACCACCTCGAACAGGCGACGATACTTGTGCCCGGAAAGGTCATCCAGGCTCTTGGCCATGCGCAACGTGTGAAACACCGCGCTGATGGACTGGGTTCTGATTGTGGACATACCAAATACGTCTTGGCCGTGGAGCTTCTCCTCTATGTTGGCAATAATGTTCAGCAACTCGGAATTCGAGGTCAAAAGATCTTTGAAACACGCGTACCTAAATCTGAAAAGTCTGAAGACCTTCTCACGCGCAGGACTTTGCCGGCCGAACTTCCATTGCCGGATTCTGTTTAGAATGCGTTCAACAAGTCTGGTCATGAAAGCGATTCTCGATCCCATTGTTATATCAAGCTCATTTTACCATATTTGCGCGGTCTTGTACCGCGACTCGATGCAACAACCGTACCCGGTCATGGCTCACCTGAACTATCACGGCCGCACTAAAGTAAGCTTAGATAGGATGTTGCATACTCCAGGGAGTACGGGAAGTAGTTGCCAAAATTCTTGTCCGAATCAGGATTGATGCGCGGCTGCAAACATACCCTTTTAAACTGGATGCCGGATCAAGCCCGGCATGACCGAATTCCCTCATGTCGTCCAGTCTTTTTACAATGTGTAAAAGAAACCGACACGCAACTCTCACGGACAGGTTTCACCACAAAGCAAGCCACGGTCTCGTCCTTTTTAAGGATGCTTTGAAATAACCGCTGGTGTGGTTTTTCCATGGAGGAGAGTAAGGTCCTGAGTCTTTCCAGCGCGTTTGACCAAAGGTGGAGTGGAGTCATTTGGCAGACTTGCTGCAATCCCCCGGTTAATTGTGTAACTGGATGGGGATTGGCATGATGGTTGCTATAAAGCTAAAGGAAGGTGCTGCAAATCTTAAACGGTTCTGTCCTCCGGTTAAATTTTAGCGGGCACTGTCGATTGAAAGGAGGTTTTTCACGAAGATCATGCTGGACCAACGGAGACAGCGGACGTTCGAGATCAGGTAACGTTCGAGATCAGGTAACGTTCGAGATCAGGTAACGTTCGAGATCAAAGGACATTCCTTAGTGAGAGGAGGGCTTCTCATGGCAGAAGCATCAAAAACAAGAGGTGCGATTAAGTTCATCGTCTGGCTCGCTATTGGCGTAGCGCTTTCCGGATATCTTTGGGTCGACTATTATGATGGCACACTGGTATCCTGGTACTATTACAAGGCGGCCAGTGATGGTTGGGCAATCAATTCAAGTACTTTCGCAAACGCCAGCAAAGACAAACCGGCCATTCTGGAGATCGGTAACTTTAAGAAGATCGAGGGACTACAGGCTGTCCCCGTCAAAAAAGGCGACCGGCTTCCCACCAACACGAACGGAATTATCGACAAGAAAACC
>CAINUH010000268.1 GCA_903853735.1 uncultured Desulfomonile sp.
GGTGATTACCTGTGCGGGAAGAAAACAGTTTTTAATAAACTGTTCGGGGTTGGGATTATACTCAACAACTTCGATCTTCTTGCCCATCACTTCTGAGGCTTTCTTGATGGAGGCACCTTTCTTGCCGATTGCAAGGCCCATGTCACCGGGATTTACCACAAATATGAGACGGTCATTGCGCTCATCGATCACACAGTCGCGGCTTCCTGCCCCGGTAAGACTCTCGAACTGGGAGATCAGGCGCATGCAGTCTTCAGTCAGTCGGACTTCTGCCATATCATGCCGCCCTCTTCAGGGAAAGAATATCGGACTCGCCGGGGCTTACAATTGCAAGGGCGCTCACCATAAAGGGCTTACCGCATGCCTTGCCGAGTGCAACACTCGAACCATCAAACGTGTAAAGGAAGAGGTTCTCATAACCCGCAAGCTGTTTTCTAAAGTTCTCCGGGCAGTTTGCAGCGACGACAATCATCTGCGCCTTGCCCTCGTTTATGCATTTTTCTGTGTTATTCTGACCGAGAATGACATCTCCGGTCTTGATTGCTCTTCTCAATGAAGCATTAAAATCCATTTCAATTCTCCAGGGTTTGTTAAAGATGTTAGTGTGGCACTCGGATTAATTATCAGGCTGTCTGACTGCGACCAGCTTCACATCACCGGTACCCAGCTGTATGGGCTGGCCAACGATAACGTTCTCAGTTACACCGCTCAGTTCATCGGTCTCGTTTGCAACGGCTGCATCCAGCAGGTGGTTAACCGTCACTTCAAAGGCGGCACGCGAGAGAACACTCTCTTTCTCGCCGGCAATACCGTGACGTCCAATCTGCTTGACTTCGCCTTCCATGCACATCATATCAGCGACAAGCATAATATGACGGACATCCACAAGGATACCCTGTTCGTTCAAGGTCGACTGGGCTTCGTGGATAATCGCATTTCGCGCTGCTTCGATACCAAGTACCTGGGCGATTTCACTGATGTTGTTGGTGCGGGTTCGTGTTTTATCCACACCAGCGACATCAAATACGTCTTTTAGGTTAGATCCTTCAGTATAAAGTATATACTCTCCGGTTTCTTTCCTCACGACAACCCGCAGGATATCATCGATTCCTTGCACAATCACATTTCTGACATGCTCGGCCAGCTGGAAGAGGTTCTGGTAGCTCTCCCGGTCTTTAGGAGTAAAGAGGATCGTCGCGTTCTTTTCGTCAATATCGTGCTCGAAATCCCGGTAGTGCCGGCGTTCACGGATCTTTTTGGGCGCGACTTCCATAATCTCCGAAGCTGCAATCTTGCGTTTATCGCAGACTTTCGTGTTCAGGTGAACGACGACCTGCATGTTCTCCATATCGGTAGTGATATCACCAAACTCATGGAGAGGTGCCGCTTCAATCTGCCAGCTGACTTCCCGGGCACGGTCACGATCGACGCCGTACTCTTCCTCAAGATAGACTGTCATCGTCGGGGTGCTGGGCTCTTTTCTGGCGTCCATAATTTCGATGAGCCGGGGGAGACCCAAGGTAACGTTGATTTCCGCGACACCAGCATAGTGGAAGGTACGCATCGTCATCTGTGTGCCGGGTTCACCAATGGACTGGGCTGCTATTAC
>CAINUH010000269.1 GCA_903853735.1 uncultured Desulfomonile sp.
ACTCTCATGCCGGCAGCCGCGGTAATAGGTGCTGATGTTGTGCATTTCCTTGTCTCTTCGACTCTTGTGTCAGCTCAGGTAGACGAATACGATATAATCAGTACCCTTAGAGGCGAACCGTGTGAAGTTTTCAAGAGCGATCTTACCGGACTCATGCTTCCTGCAAATGCGGAGATCATTCTTGAAGGCTACGTTGATCCCAACGACATGCGCGAAGAAGGGCCCTTCGGAGAATACACCGGGTATTACTCAGGGGCAAAAGGCGAAGAATGGCCGAAGCAGGTGCTCCACATCCAGAGAATTCTTCGCCGGAAGAATCCCATCTTCTGGGCCACTACCGTTGGAAAGCCCATTACCGACACCCACATGATCCAGTCACTGAACCGGACCGCGACGCTTTGGACCGACCTCGAAAACATGAAAGTTCCCGGCATCAAGTCTGTTTATATTCCGGCTGAATCTACTGGTCGCTTCTGGGCCATCGTATCGGTCGAACAGAAATATCCTGGTCATTCCAACCACGTAGGTAATGCAGTCATAGCAACTACTACAGGGCATTATGGACTCAAAGGCGTGATCGTAGTGGACCATGACATTCCAGCGGACGACTGGGACCGGGTAATGTGGGCCCTGTCGGTTCGTTATGATCCCAAACGTGACACACAGATAATAGACCGGGGGCGCTCAACTCCGCTCGATCCGGCCCTACCCATCAATGCTCGGCAGATAGTATCGAGGGTTATTCTGGATGCCTGCACGCCTTACGAGTGGGAACGAAAACCTATAGAAATCTTCCTGGATGAAAATGTGAAAAATAAAGTCCTGTCGAGATGGAAGGAATACGGCTTCGAGGACTGGAATGCAGCAATATGCACGTGATGTGAGCGGGCAGGCGTCTAGTCCACATGGAGTGCAAGGAGCGTATTCGAGAAGCCTGGATTCCGGCACGTTACTTTGCCGAAATGGTCTGAATCGCAACCCTACAAACGTGAGAGACTGAGGAGTGCCCCTTTATGAGACCAATTCGTTATACAGATAAAATAATTGAAGAATTCAGGTCTGCTGGATATTGGACCGACGAAACATTTACAGACTTCTGGCTCAAGAATGCTAAAGACCGGCCGAATGGAGAGGCGCTCGTCGATTCGTCCATGCGTATCACGTGGGCCGAGGCCGCCAAACTCATGAACCGTTTCGCCTTGGCTTGGATAAGCATGGGTCTCGCCAAAGACGACCGAGTGATTTTGCAGGCCCCTAACTGTGCCTACGGTTTTCTTGCGAGAATTGCCGGCGAGAGGGCGGGGCTAATCAACATAACCGTCATGCCTTATCTCCGGCACAAAGAATTGACCCATATTATAGAAAAGATCGGTCCTCGTGCTATCATTGTTCCAGGAATTTATCGCAAGTTCAACTACATGGAAATGGTCGAAGAACTGAAGCGGGACCATCCTAACCTGAAATACACGTTTCTATTAGACTCCACGATCCTAGGCCCTTACCCCAAAGATGTGTATTCGCTGATAGACATTGCGAAAGAACCCTGGGAACAAAAAACGGACCCCGCCATACTTGAACAAAGAAGATTTCATCCAAATGACGACGTGGGAGCCTTGACAAGCACCAGCGGCACAACAGGAGTCCCCAAAATAGTCGAGTGGCCACTGGCGCCACGCGTGATGACGTCAAAGTGCAGAGTTGAAATCTGGAAACTCACAGGCGAAGACACAGCCATGGCCGTGGCCCCGTTTGCTGGAGGAGCCGCCGGTACGCTCACCTACTTTGCGGCTCCGTTGGTAGGCGCCAAGATTGTGCTTCTCGAAGAATTCACCCCTGAGGGTGCGCTGGAAATGATACAAAAGGAGAAAGTCACCTGTATCGGCGTAGTGCCCACCCATATTATCCGGATGCTCGAATCGGACCTGTCGAAATACGATCTTTCGTCCCTGAGGTTTATACGTTCGGCAGGAGGGTATCTTCCGCCGAAAGTGGCTATGGAAGCTGAAGATCTCCTCGGAGGCCGTATCACGTCGGATCTGGGAACCCAGGACGTGGGATCAGTTTCCGGGTGTTCTATAGATGACCCTGGTGACGTGCGACGTCGGACAGTGGGAAAACCATTACGTGGTAACACGATCAAACTGATGGACGAACTCGGGAAAGAGGTTCCTCCAGGCGACCCCGGTATTCTTTATATGAGGGGGCCCCACTCTCCAGCAGGCTACTGGCGAGATCCAGAAACAACCCGAGAAGTGTTTGACGACGATAACTGGACCACTACCGGCGACATTGTGACGCTGGAAGAGGGCCGTATCTGGATCATGGGAAGGCAGAAGGACGTCATCATTCGCGGCGGACAGAACATATATCCAGCCGAGATCGAGGGCTTGCTCAACGAACATCCCAAGGTAGCCTCCATAGCAATTGTCGCCATGCCGGACCGTGAATTCGGAGAGAAGGCGTGCGCTTACGTTGTTTCCAAGCCAGGGGAGAATTTCACCTTCGAAGATATGGCCTCATTTTTGAAGTCAAAAAGGCTTGCCATGTACAAATTGCCGGAACGCATAGAGATTATCTCCGCGATGCCCACAGTGGGAGATTCCGGTAAAGTGGACAAGAAGGTTCTGAAGAGAGATATCGAAGAAAAGGTGGCTTCCGAGGGAAAAGCCTGATGGAAAAAGTTATACTGCTCATCTCCACTCTTGATACCAAGGGGCCTGAAACACTTTACCTTCGCGACTCGATTCGGAGTAAAGGAGGTAATTGTCTCGTACTCGACATGAGCATGTCCGGGCAATCCCAGGGAGCTGATATCACTTCTGCTGAAACTGCCGGCGCCTCGGGCGTGGATATCGAGGAAATACGTTCTTCCCGAGATAGAAAGAAGATTACAAGGCAAATGATCGGCGGTGCGGTCAAAATTGTTGCCGATCTCATGCGGTCAGGTCGTTTAGCAGGCGTGATAGGTCTTGGAGGATCCACGGGGAGCCTCATGGCCACCGACGTCATGCGTTCATTGCCGTTCGGTGTACCTAAGTTCATGGTTTCTTCAACAGCGGCCCTTCCTGGGCTCGCAACACGGTATATCGGTACCGGCGACATAGCCGTTCTGCACACGGTGATTGAGATTTCCGGCCTTTCAAAGCCCATGACGAATCTTCTTGATCGTGCTGCTGCCGCTATGGCGGGGATGGCATTGGTCGCCCCACTCACAGTGGAATCAACCCGTGCCGAAGGTAAGCCTCTTGTAGCAATGTCAATGTTCGGACCTACGGAGCGTTGCGCTCACAGCGTAATGCAACGCCTGGAAACCAGGGGCTACCAGGTTATTGGATTCTCTGCAGCAGGGGTATGCGACAGAGCAATGGAAGACATGATAGCCTCCGGCTTCTTCGATGCAGTGGTTGATCTCGCTCCGGGAGGCGTTGGGGAGGAGATACTCGGTGGAATGAGAGCCGCAGGACCAAGCCGCTTAACGTCTGCGGGCAAACGCGGCTTGGCTCAGGTAATATCGCCGGGAGGGCTCAACTTGACCAGCCCGCGGAAGTCTCATTACAAGCCAGAACATCACCAGCGAAGGAAATTCGACTTGGACGAGTTGCGGACTTTCCTCAGAGTGTCAGACGAAGAAGCCGTGGAAGTGGCCAAGATATTCGCAGAAAAGCTCAATCAGGCGCGCGGGCTGACCATCTTCCTGTTTCCCACTAAGGGATGGTCAGCCGTTGATGTGCCGGCTAGTCACATGTTCGATCCAGAACAGGACAGGCTTTTTCTAAATACCCTAAAACAAAATCTGTCTTTGGGTGTAACTGTCCGAGAGGTGGATGCAAACCTTGAGGACCAGGCCTTTGCCGAGGCGGTTGAATCGGCCTGTTTGGAAATCTTCCCCAGGGCTGAAGAGTAGTACTACGACGCAATTGATGTGATCGCACAAGGATCTTGGTTAAAGGTGCTGGAACCGCACACGTGAAACAATGACTAATGGTACTCCAGACCCAATTATTGATTAACAGGGAGGCCACCATGTTTGTTCGAAATTGGATGTTGCAGCAGCAGTACACCATCTCAAGCGACGCACTTGCCACTGAGGCGGTGACACTCATTGCTCAACACAACCTGAAAATGCTTCCAGTAGTGGATAATGGCCGCTTGCGGGGAGTGGTTCACCGCCGGGATCTAAGCGAAGTAGCCATGTGCGTTAGCGGCAGCGGCGATCTTTGCGAGATGAATTATTACTGCAACAAGCTTAAGGTCAAGGACGTTATGATACGAATGCCCGTAACCGTGTCTATAGATGATAGCGTTGAGGATACCCTCATCAAGGGTCGAAAGATGATGATGAGCACCTTTCCGGTCATGGACGGCGACACAGTTGTTGGAGTAGTTTCGGACCGTGAGATAGTTGTGACGCTCTTCAAGCTCCTTGAAGCAAGCCAAGAGCGTACACGAATCACTTTGACCGATGTGAACCTTGAAAAAGGCACGTTGTCCGAAATTCTCAGAATCGTCGACGAAAACGAATCAAAAGCCCGAGCCGTCTTCACCGTTCCAGAGGGGAAAAACGGCAAAGTACGCGTAGTAGTTCGCGCCGAATGTGACAATCCTGATGTTTTAAAGAAAACCCTTGAAGACAGGGGCTACAAGATTCTCGAGTATACTTCCCAGGAGAAAAATCGTGCAGATTAGTGGCTTGTCGGAGGGTTTCCACCCTGGAATTTGTCCATCCAGCATACCAAAGAAAGGATAGTCCAGATCTGACGGTTGTTGTCCTTGGCACCGGACAAGTGTTCGTC
>CAINUH010000270.1 GCA_903853735.1 uncultured Desulfomonile sp.
AACATGAGCAGGTCTGCCGTGCCGCGGTTTTCATCTATGACGGTCACCCCGGAGGAGTAGGACTGGCTCACCGGGCTTTTGGCGTAATAGAAGAACTCTTGGAAAAAACCCGCCTGCTGATTCAAAAATGTCCTTGCGAAGACGGATGCCCCTCCTGCATCCATTCCCCGAAGTGCGGCTCAGGAAACAAGCCTCTGGATAAGCAGGCCTGCCTTATGACTCTGGACCTTTTACTCAACCCCAAGGAGATGACGACCATGGCTACCAAGAAAACTGCTCCCCCGTCGGCTGCTAGGCTGCTGTTTCCGGATGAACTCAATAACAAACCCGACAGGAATTCGCCTGCCCCGAGGCCCAGTAAGGCACAAAAACCAAAAAAGGTTGTCGTCTTCGACCTTGAAACCCAGAAACTCGCTGAAGAGGTGGGAGGATGGAAAAACATCTCAAAGATGAAACTGTCTCTGGGCGTGGCACACACGGAGGAACACGGATTTATAACGTTCACCGAGGAGAATGTGTCAGACTTGATAGAACTGCTGGAATCCGCGGACCTTGTGGTGGGTTACAATCATCTGAAATTCGATTATGAAGTTCTTCGTGCTTATACCAGGGAGAATTTAAGAAGTCTCAACAACCTGGACATCCTCCTGCACGTACAGGACGTGCTTGGACATCGGCTGCACCTGGACCATCTGGCGGAATTCACGTTGGGTGCCAAGAAATCCGGAAACGGGCTGGAGGCTGTAAAGTGGTTTAGAGAAGGAAGGATGGATTTGCTGGAGAAGTATTGCCGTGAGGATGTGAGAATCACCCGGGATTTGTACCGGTTCGGCCAAGAAAATGGATTCCTGCTGTATCGACCGAGGGACAGAGACGCAACCAAGATCCGGGTGAAATGGTAGCGACTCAAAGAAATTCTTCCGCCAAACTGATTGTTCAGTATGGCGGGGGCACATCTGCACTACTCCGGCAGCCACAGTTTGTGTCTATCCAACTTACAGCGGCCGCTCTTGTAGAAAAGGTTCTCCATTCAGATCTCCTGGAACCGGCGCAAACATTGCCAGAACTACCTGGATATACATAACTATAGCCACCCGAATCTGCCAGTGCACACCGGATGCACGTCTGATTGACGGCAGCGGGGCCTTTGAACACTTCGATTTTGAAACACACCACCCACCTTCCCGAGGATTGTGCGTCTCCTTCAGGAAGGAGCAGCGTAAACAGAACCATGCTGAGAGTGAACAAGAGGATTTTTTTCAAGGTGACTCCTGGGTCAGAACGTGAAACCCGCACTCAATAGGGTGGCGAAGCCGCCGGGATTAACGGTTGTTTCCACCTGGAAAAGGCTCGCATTCTGGTTGCGGCATGCGCTGTATTCGACTGCGCCTCTGGCAAAGAGTGACCCATATTGAATTTGGAGATCAGTACCGACAAATACCCCGACATTCCACCAGACCCCGGTTCGGACCTCTGCTATGTTTTCGAAAATCGTTCCTGGGAGCCGTGGCCCCAGGGAGGTAACCCGTTTTGTACCGCTTATTCTGTACGATATGGGACTTAACAGAGCGCCCAAGCTGACACCCAGCCTTCCGATCCCATACATGGGCGTCCAGCTACGGCCGCCAAACCGGTTCTCTCGTACGCCTACATCAACCCTCTGGCTGATTTCTTCATTCAGGTTCTCTTTCGGAGCATCCGCGGGGAAGACCTCGTAGAACTGGCGCACAGGGTAGGCCCCCTGCCCCACCCCATCCGGCCAGATACGGTAATTGGCCACAAACTCGTTCGGGCAA
>CAINUH010000271.1 GCA_903853735.1 uncultured Desulfomonile sp.
ACCGGATGATTATGATTCTTTCCGTACCCATCCACTTTCGTCGTGGATCGAGTCCACTTTTGGCGTCCGAGGCGAACGTGAAACCGGTCGCCTGATTCGCCAGCCGCCCCGAAAGCTTCGTGGAGAAGAAAGTGCCGCCTCAGACCTCGCCGCACTTACCTCGACAGACCAGGAACAGGGTTACAGTGTGCTCCGCAGTTTTCTCGTGAGAGGGGCGGAGCTTCGTCGCAGCGATTCCAGCCGCTTTCCCATATTTGCTTTTCGCCTCCACCAGTTCTTTACGCGCGGGGATACGGTCTGGACCACCATGGAGCCAGAGTCTATTCGCCACGTGGAGATGGCCAAGCTGGGATCTAAGCCCGGTGATCCCAGCAAGCCGCTTTTCCCGCTCGTTTTCTGCCGTCAATGTGGTACGGCGTACTACCGGGTGTCATTCGTGACGGACCAGGACGGGTCGTTCCTCACTCCACGGGAGGATACCAGGTCAGAGGGCGATGACGGAAAAACAGATGCCTATCTCTACTATTCGGAGTTGGACCCATGGCCGAGAGTCCAAGGGCTGGAGTTGTTGGAACGATTGCCCGCGTTCATGAAAGAAACGACACCCCTAGGCGTAGAACGAATCCGACCCGATGCCCGCAACGATCTGCCGGAGACCGTGTTCGTTGACACCACGGGACGAATTGTCCCCGAAGACGAAGGTATCCTTGGGGCTCTGATAAGAAAGAATTTCCTGTTTTGCCTCAATCCTTCCTGTGGCGTAGCCTATGCGAAAAGCCAGAGAGCCGAAAGAGGTAAGCTTGGCACGCTTGGGGTCGATAACCGAAGTACGGCAACCACGGTGCTCGCTGTTCGATCGCTGATCGAGTTGCAGGGAGATACCAGCCTGAAACCAGAAGCCCGCAAGCTTCTCAGTTTTACTGACAACCGCCAGGATGCTTCGCTGCAGGCGGGGCACTTCAACGATTTTGCCCAAGTGGCCCTTCTGCGTTCCGGTTTGTATAAAGCGATACTTGCCAAGGGGCGGGAAGGTCTCGCTCACGGTGAGTTGTCGAAAAGTGTTTTCGAATCGCTATCCCTGCAGTTCGACGACTATGCCGCCGACCCGGAAGTGCGAGGCATTGCGCGTGTCGCCACTAACGATGCCCTGCGGCAGGTGATCAACTATTACCTCTACCGCGACTTGCAGCGTGGATGGCGCGTGACAGCACCCAATCTCGAGGATTGTGGTCTGCTTCAGTTCGATTACAAAGGGCTCACGGGGCCGGACGGTCTCCTGGAAGAAACAGAACTGTGGCAAGAAGGTTTCAAGAGCCACGTGGACAAGAAAACCAATGAGTTCATCGCAACGCCCGCTGCGTTGAGGGAATGTCCTGTAGAGCTGCGGGAGGAGATCCTTCGGACACTCTTGGACGTACTCCGTCGTTCGTTGGCCATAAAGGCGGATGCCCTGAATCCCGAGAAGCAGCGCGATCTCGTGGAACAGACAAACCCTCGGTTGATGGAAGGAACACAGTGGTATCTGGATGATCCTCGCGAACTGGTGAAGTCAGTCGTTGCCTACCCTCGCCCGAAGGGAGTTAAAGACAAGACTGGCTTTTTCATCTCGTCCTACGGCAGCTACGGGCGCTATCTGAAGCGCTCGTTGCTCGCCCACCTGCCCCACAAAAAGTTTAGCCGGGAAGAGGTGGAGGCTGTCATTCACTTCCTTTTTCTTGCACTCAAGCGTTACGGAATCGTTGAACAGGTGCGTAACGGTGAAGTGCCGGGATTCCAGATTAATCATGAAGCTTTGCATTGGATATCGGGTTCAGGCGAGGTTCGGCCTGTTGACAGAACGCGACTGCTCGAAGCAGGCGAAATCCCGCCGGAGGTGAACCGTTATTTTGTCGAGTGCTACCTACGCTTCATAAACTTGAAGTGCGTCCTCGAGGCTCGAGAACATACCGCTCAGGTCGCCTCCGAAGATCGTGAGGAGCGTGAGGAGAGATTCCGCACTGGAGAACTTCCTCTCCTATTTTGCTCACCGACGATGGAGTTGGGCGTCGACATCGCACAGCTTAATCTGGTAAATCTCCGAAACGTTCCCCCTACACCGGCGAACTATGCCCAGCGCAGCGGCCGTGCCGGCCGTGGCGGCCAGCCTGCCCTTGTTTACACTTATTGTGCGGGCCGTAGTCCACATGATCAGTATTACTTCCGTCAACCAACCCACATGGTTGCGGGATCAGTGGCGCCCCCACGAATCGATCTCCGCAATAGAGATCTCGTTCGTGCCCATGTTCAAGCCATCTGGATGGAGGTGACCAAACCGGACTTGGGCAAGACGCTCACCGCAGTACTGGATATTCAGCGCGAGGACGGAAAAATACACCTGCCGATTAATGATCGTCTGAAGAGTGAGCTGAGGAACCCCAAACATCGGACAGCCGCTCTCGCCAGGGCCAATAAACTGATCGCGAGTATTCAGGACGTCTTGTCCGGTTCTTCGTGGTTTCACCAAAACTGGACCAAGGAAATCCTCGACCAGATAGAGCTGAGCCTTGATGCCGCCTGCAACCGTTGGCGGGAGCTTTACCGGGCAGCCGTCAGGCAGAGGGAGCTACATCACAAAATAATCGGGGATCACTCACGGCCGGAGGGAGAGCGTAAACACTCACGTCGACTTCGTGCACAGGCCGAAAGTCAGATCCGACTTCTTACCGAGGCTGAGGGAATCTACAAGGGGGATTTCTATTCCTACCGATATTTCGCATCCGAGGGCTTTCTGCCTGGTTACAACTTCCCTCGGCTGCCGTTGTCCGCATACGTTCCGGGACGCCGTGAGCACAGAGGCCGCGACGAGTTTGTTTCGCGCCCACGCTTTCTGGCTATTTCGGAGTTTGGCCCCCGTGCCCTCATCTACCACGAAGGTGCCAGGTACAGGGTCTATAAGGTGAACCTGGACTTTGGATCAGACGACATTGAGGATAGCCATTCCCTTCCTACCGCCACCATGAAGCGATGCCCTAAGTGCGGTTATGCACACATTGAACAGGGGACTAACCTTGCCGAAATATGTGATCGCTGCGGAGCCGGTCTCGATCTGACCGCTGTCATCCCTGACCTTGTTCATCTCCAGAATGTCAGTCTGAAGCTTACTCAGCGCATCACGTGCGATGAAGAGGAGCGGCAGCGCTTCGGTTATAAGTTGGTCACTTCATATCGTTTTCCTGACCTCGGCGGGAAGCTTGACCGAAAGGATGCGGATGTCATTGTCCATGGCATGACGGTAATGCGGCTGTGCTATGGCGACGCAACGTCACTCTACCGAATAAACCTGGGATGGGCCAATCAAAGAGGAAGTCAGCCGCCGGGCTTTAACCTGGACATTGAGAAGGGTTATTGGTCGAAGAATCAGGCTGACGACCAGGATCAAGAC
This sequence comes from uncultured Desulfomonile sp., assembly GCA_903853735.1. The sequence goes on from CAINUH010000271.1 coordinate 3,422, forward strand.
GATGCTACGACAAGCGGCCGCCTCATTCGCGTGGTGCCCTACGTCACCGATACTAAAAACGCATTGGTCATGCGTTTCGAACCGGTCCGGTCCCCTGCGGAAATGGCCGGAATGCAGGCAGCCTTCAAAGAGGCCATTCAGAAGCACTTCCAAATCGAGCCTAGGGAATTGGCCTGCGAGCCCATGCCATCTCCTCAAGATCGGCAGGAAATCCTTTTCTACGAAGCCTCCGAGGGTGGCGCAGGTGTCCTGAGACAATTGGTCGAAGATCCGAGGGTCATTCCCACCCTAGCCCGATGTGCACTTGAAATGTGCCATTTTGATCCGGACACTCTAGAAGACAGGGGCGTAGAGACCTGTGGTAAGGCCTGCTACGAATGCCTGCTCGATTACGGCAACCAGCCTGACCACCAGATGCTGGACCGCTACCTTATCCGAGATATCCTCGATGAGTTGACACACGCCGAGTGCAGACCGTCCGGTGGTGCAGGAACGAGAGCCGAGCGAATGGTGGCCTTGCGCAGGCGCTGCGACAGCAAGCTGGAAATCAAATGGCTCGACCGCTTGGATCTGATCATGCTGCGCCCTCCAAGTGATGCTCAATTTCTCATTGAGTCCTGTAGCACTAGACCTGATTTCTTTTACCGGGAGTACAACGCAGCTATCTACATCGACGGACCGCCGCACGATGAACCGGACCAGATCCGGCACGACGATGAGGTTAGCAAACGGCTCATGGAAACGGGCTACGTCGTCATCCGATTTCATCACAAAGCCGACTGGGATGATATATTCCGGAGGCACCCAGACATTTTTGGAGAACCTCAGTCATGAATTCTGCCCCTCTTTCCAAGCCTGGCACCCTGATACGCGCCCGAGGTCGCGAGTGGGTCGTGCTTCCCGAGTCCGGCGACGACCTTTTCATGGCTCGGCCAATCGGTGGCCTTGACGAAGAAATCACCGGGATTCTGCCGGGAATTGAGATGGTCGAGTCGGCTACCTTTTCCTTGCCATCTCGATCGGACTTAGGAGACTTCAGC
>CAINUH010000272.1 GCA_903853735.1 uncultured Desulfomonile sp.
CCCCGATGACGGAGAAATCTCTAAACGCAACCTAGAAGCCCTTATGGCAGGCCAGAGCAGTTCGTACAGACTGGAAAAGCGTTACATAGGAAAAGATGGGAGCATCTTGTGGGTGGATCTTTCAACTTCCTCAATCCGAGACGCAAATGGAGAACATGTAGGAACGGTTGGAGTCATTGCAGAGATCACTGAGCGAAAGCTGGCTGAGGAGGCCCTACGACAAAGTGAAGAAAAATTCAGCAAGGCATTTTTCTTGAGCCCTGATGCTATAGCAATTAACCAGCTCGTTGGCGGCGTGTATGTGTCAGTCAATGAAGGATGCAGGCAGGCCCTTGGTTATGCGGAAGAGGAACTTGTCGGTAAAACTTCGCTGGAGCTAAATGTATGGGATAACCCTGAAGACAGGAATAGAGTAATCGAGGGGCTGAAAGCTGAAGGGAGAGTTGACAATTTCGAGGCACATTTTCGTACTAAGGACGGGGATATTCGGTATGGACTTTATTCAGCGGCCATTATCGAGCTGAATGGAGTAGAGCATATTCTTAATATTGCAAGGGACATTAGCGATCGGGTTCGGGCGGAAAAAGAGAAGGAGAGTTTGATGGCTCAGCTTCTTCAGGCCCAAAAGATGGAAGCCATTGGAACCCTCGCCAGTGGCGTTGCTCATGACTTCAACAACTTGCTTCAGATTTTTGGAGGTTATTCCGAATTGCTTCTCGGTGACAAGCATCCTGAACACAAGGACTACGATAAGTTGCACAAGATCGATGCCGCAGCCAAACGAGGTGCAGATCTGGTTCAGAGGCTCATGGTCTTTAGTAGAAAGGGCGATCCCAAACCACGTCCCTTGAGTCTCAACCATGAAGTTACCGAGGTGAAAAAACTTTTGGAGCGCACAATCCCCAAGATGATTGCCATCGAGCTGAGTTTGGAAAGTTGGTTGCCGGTCATCAATGCAGACCCTGTCCATGTGGAACAGATTCTTTTGAACCTTGCCATCAATGCTAAAGATGCCATGCCGGAATCTGGCGGCAAACTGACCATTGAAACGAGAAAAGTTACGCTGGACGAAGAGTACTGCAGGGCAAATCTCGAATCCAAACCCGGGCAATATGTAATGCTTTCCGTTGAAGACACCGGTCATGGTATGAGTCAAGAGACTATGCAGCACATTTTTGAGCCGTTTTTCACCACCAAGGGTGTGGGCAGGGGTACAGGTCTGGGACTGGCCATGGTTTACGGCATAGTGAAACAGTATGAAGGGTTCATCAGTTGTTACAGTGAGCCTAGCCATGGGACCACGTTTCGTATCTATTTCCCCGTGGTCCCAACGGAACTGGAAGAAGATATAGAACAGGATAACGCTGTCCCTCCAGGTGGCTCCGAGACTGTTCTCTTGGTGGATGACGAAGAGTTTCTCTGCGATACGGGTTCCCAGCTTCTCACACGAGCAGGCTACACCGTACTGACGGCAACTAATGGAAGAGATGCTCTTGACCTCTACAGGAATCAGAGGGGTGACATTTCACTGGTGATTCTGGACCTCATAATGCCGGAGATGGGTGGGAAGGAGTGTTTTAAGGAGCTTGTGAACATAGATCCCAAGGTCAAGGTCATTCTATCCAGCGGTTTCCTATCCGATAGAACGGCTGAAGAGGCCACAGTATTTGGAGTCAGGGGTTTAGTAGAGAAACCGTACAACATGCGAGAACTGCTCCAAACGGTTCGTGAGGTCCTGGATGCTGATTGAAGATCTAGAATGAGTTGTTCTGGGCCGATTAGTTTGAGAGGAGGAGGACACGCGAGGAACAAGTCATGCTTTTCTCGAGTTGGACGCCGCCCACCCACAGATCCCAACTCGCCTCGGTGTACGGGAGCAATTCAAAACAAAGTGTTGAGTAAGCGGATCGCGTGTTTTCACTGCTGCCCCTTGAGGGTGTCCACCACTTCTGAGCGGCCTCTCTCTGACGCTACAGTCAAGGCGGTCTTGCCTTCCCAGTCCCGGGCACCAACATTGGCTC
>CAINUH010000273.1 GCA_903853735.1 uncultured Desulfomonile sp.
CACCAGGAAAGTCCTGTCCTGGCGGCTATCCAACACCCTGGACACCAGATTCTGTGTCGAGGCACTAAAGGAGGCACTGCTCAAATACGGAGCGCCCGAAATTTTCAACACCGACCAGGGGTGCCAGTTTACCAGCGAAGCGTTTACTTCCGTCCTCAAGGCCTGGGACGTCAAGATCAGCATGGACGGCAAGGGGCGCTTCAAGGACAACATATTCATCGAGCGACTCTGGAGAACTCTGAAATACGAGCGTATCTACCTGAGAGTCTATGAAACCGGAACCGAGCTGGCTCAGGATATGGCCACTTGGTTCCCCTGGTACAACGAGAGACGCCCGCACACTTCACTTGACAAGCGGACACCAAATGAGGCTTATTTCGAAGGACTCGAAAAACTGAAAGCGGCGGCCTGACGCCGACACCCACAACAACCAGGGAAATTGCTTATTTCACCGCCAGGCTGTCTCACTTACTCCGACCACCTCAGTCGGCGACGGATACTGCTGCTGTATTTCGGCGAGCACCTTGACGAGGATTGTGGGAATTGCGATATATGCCTCGCGCCGCCTGAGCGCTTTGATGCCACCGAAGATGCGCAAAAGGCGCTTTCCTGCGTGTACCGAGTCGGCCAGCGTTTCGGTGCCGGCCATATCATAGATGTATTGCGCGGTTCGCAGTCTCAGCGCATAATGTCTCTCGGCCATGACAAACTTTCAACCTATGGCATAGGCAAAGGCAAAAGTCAGGAAGAGTGGGGGAGTATCCTGCGGCAATTAATACACCTTGGTTACCTAATCCAGGATATCGGCGCGTATTCAATCCTAAAGCTCACTCCAGCCTCAAGGCCACTTCTCCTAGGCAAAGAGCGGCTCTCTCTCGCTCAGCCGAGAATTAAGCCGGTACAGGCGAAAGGCCGCGGAACGAGTGCGTCTAAAGGAACCAAGAAAGGACGAGTGGGTGTGGAGGCTCTAGACGTTGGGGATGACGAGCTTTTCCAGGCGCTTCGAGATCTGCGGAAACAAATTGCAAAAGAAACGGGGGTGCCTCCATACATTGTGTTTGGAGATGCGACTCTTCTCGCGATGGCAGCAAATCGGCCAATGACCTCAGAAGACCTGCTCGCTATAAGCGGCGTGGGTAAACAAAAACTGGGTTCCTACGGTCGCATATTCTTGGCCGAGATTCGTAAACATAGTAGCCACCTGCCTAATGTTAGACCATCAAATTTCACACAACCATGCGACTTGGCTTCTTGTCTATCAACTGACCCGGACGAATAAAAGACAAATCATATCAGAATTGAGTAGGTTGGCGTTAGAATCCAGCAGCTTGAAGTAACGGTCGCTTCGAGGTGATATGGGGTTGGGGTGATTTGACGTCATCGACAGATAAAGGAGGTGTTTAGTGCGTAGCCAGGAGAAAATTATATCAGCAAGTCGTCGCACCGACATCCCCGCTTTTTATACCCCTTGGCTAATGAACCGCATAAATGCCGGATTCTGTTATTATCCCAATCCTATGTATCCTACTAAATTCTATCGGGTAAGCCTCCGAAAGGAAGACGTCTTAGGGTTGGTATTTTGGACCCGCCACCCCGCCCCTCTGATTCCACGCCTTCCAGAGTTGGACAAAGCTGGATTTTCATATTATTTCCAATACACAGTCATAGGATATCCCCAATCCATAGACCCACGTTCACCTTCTTTGGAAACAGCGGTTAAAACCTTCCTTGAGCTTTCGCAAGCCATCGGCAAGGAAAGAGTGGTGTGGCGGTATGATCCGATTATTTTAAACAACGAAATTACGGCTGAATGGCATCTTCGGAACTTTATCAGAATTGCGGATGCGATAGGGTCGGCCACTCAAAAAGTTGTAATTAGTGTTATCGACCCGTACTTGAAGACTCAGCGCAGGATAGGGAAAACGGAAAGTGGAGTTTCCTACGATCCAAATGCCTATACTGAATTATTGAGTCGGATCGTAATTGAAGCTTCGCGCCGGAGTTTGAGTGTGGAGTCCTGTACAGAAGCCACAATAACTGTCCCAGGAATAAAGCCAGGGAGTTGTGTTGACGCAAATCTGCTAAACAACTTAAGAGGACGTTCTGGGCCCCATAAGGCAAAACCTCACAAGCAACGAGAGGGCTGCCTTTGTCACCAAAGTGTCGATATAGGCGTAAACAACACGTGTGGATTTGGATGTCAGTACTGTTACGCTACAACAAGCCATGACCGGGCTCTCGAAATATTCAGAGGACATGATCCAAAATGGACAACTATTACACAAGATTACAACGACGATAAAATTAAGGATGACGACCCGCTGTTACC
>CAINUH010000274.1 GCA_903853735.1 uncultured Desulfomonile sp.
ATGATGGCCGCTAACAAGGCTGCAAGAGTAGACGTCCTGCGCACCGAGGTGAGAATTGCAGACGTTGAGCAACGTCTCGTGAGAGAGGAAACCGTTCTCGAAATCCAACATCGTCTTTTGACTACTCTCATGGGCATCACTGTTGAAGGCGGGCCTGTAAAGGTTCAAGGAGACTTGAGGCTTACCGGTTCTTCACCGAACCTTAACGGGGCACTTTCCATGGCGTATTCGGAACGGGGAGATTATCGAGCTGCAAGGGCATCACTCGACGCGCAGGTCATGAAAATCGATTCCGCCCGAGCAGCGAAGTGGCCGAAGGTCTCCCTGGACGGCTCATACGGCCTGCGAGTTGCAGAAGGGATCGATGACAACGGTGTGGCTTACACGAAGAAACTCAACGAGGTCAAACCCCTAAGAGGTCCATGGCCGAACCCGGATTCGAATCTGCCCGTAGGCCAAATCGGTGTGGCGCTTGATTATCCGATCTTCGATGGTGGGCGGATCTCGTCTCAAGTTCAAGAGCAGGAAACAAAACTGATAGCGGCTCAGCAACTGTTGCGGAAGCTGGAACTTCAGATCCGCTTGGATGTCGAAACCGCTTTGTTGAACATTTCGTCAGCCCGTCGGAGAGCTGAGGCAACTCAGAAGGCGATCGAACAGTCCAAGGAGAGCTACCGGATCGAGCAAGAGAAATACGATCTGGGAAAAGGGTCCATTACTGATGTCCTCGATGCGCAATCAGCCATGCTGGATGCTCAGACGAATTACTATAAGGCTCTGTCTGAATACAACATTGCATTGGCGCAATTGGGACTGGCCACCGGCGAGAAAAGGTAACGTATTGTAGAAATTACTCAATATAGTGCAATGAGAATCCCTCAAGTTTGACCACAAGATTAAATGATCAAATAAAGAACGCGGGCATTGGACCCCGTAGTCGTATTATTTTATAGTCCCGTAGTGCACATGAAGTCTGTGGGGACATGAAACTGTCAACATCACAAGTGCTTGATCGCTCGGCTTACAAGGCCGCTGGAGAAATATCATGAAACGGTCGGTGTCCATAATTGCCGGCGTGATAATACTTGCGCTGGCTGTCTGGGGAATCTCAAGAATCATCGCTTCCAAAGGGAGCGCAGAGAATGGGTTGCCGAAGAAGCCCAAGCCCTTGGTGGCTACACAGACCGTGCAACTCGGTGAAATTGCCAGTACCCTTGAACTTACCGGATCTGTGGAGGCCACGCGAGTGGCTCGTTTAGCTTCTCCGGCCGAAGGGCCAATCACTAACTGCTGCACAGTCAGGGAGGGCGACACTGTCCGAGAAGGAGCAAAAATACTCAGCATTGGGCGTAAAAAAGCTGCGGACGCGATGCTCATGTCTGCTCACCAGGATCTCAAGACTGAGCAGGAGGAATTGGTCAGCATCGAAAAGCTGGTTGAGAGTGGGGCTATTCCCAAAGATCAATTGGAATTGGCTCGCTCGAAGCAGGCTCGCATGGTAGCACAACTGGAAAAGATGAAGGAAAGTTCACAGGATTACGAGGTAGTAGCCCCATGGGATGGTGTCATATCCAAAGTTTACGTTGCCGAAGGGAACTATGTCGCTGCACGGACCGTGTTGGTTGAGGTTTTTGATCCCAATTCACTCGTCGTACGCATGGCAGTTCCGGAGGCTCAGAGCCAGGATATTCGTTTAAGCATGGAGGTTGCGACCACACTGGACGCGTACGGCGGGAAGACTTTCCGGGGCAGGGTTTCTCGAATCTACCCTGAATTGGACAGGAGGATGCGAACTCGTACAGCCGAAGTGGAAGTCACCGACAAGGTGGACCTTGTTCCCGGCATGTTCGCCAGACTTGGACTCATTTTGAAAAGTGAGAAAGATACTGTCGTGGTTCCAACAGAGGCTGTAATCGTTACACCAATAGGCTTTCGGGTGGCCTACGTCATCGAGGACGGCAAAGCATTTCAGCGAAAGGTTACTGTCGGTATCGAAGGGGGTGGCAAGATTCAGATCCTTGCTGGGATTAAGCCCGGCGAGCAGATCGCGATTGCTGGAAACGAGAAGCTCAAGGACGGGGTCGAAGTTCGGGTGCAAGGAACGGAAAAACAAGGGAGCGAAAAAGCGAAGCCAAAGGCGAGTTCTGAAGAGAAAGGCACCGGGCGATGAAGATAACCGAATCGGCGGTTAAGCGCCGCATCGCCACCAGTGTCATTGTCATCGCTCTTGTTACTCTCGGAGCTTATGGTTTCTGGCGACTGCCCGTAAATTTCTTACCCAACATCACGTATCCGTTGATCAGAATTCATATTTGGTGGCAAGGAGCCACGCCTGAAGAGATAGACAAGAACCTGGCCGACCCGATAGAGCGTCAATTGGCAAGCGTAGACGGCCTGGATTATCTGGAGTCATCAGCAATTGAAGGAATGTACACCGCCCTGCTGAACTTCCGTTATGGAGTAGACGTCAACGTTGCCTATCAAGATGCTCTGGCTGCGATGGCTAGAGCTGCACGAGAGTTGCCGAAAGACATTGAGCCGCCAATAGTTATCAAGGCGGACCCATCCCAGTTGCCCGTGGTTCAACTCACCATCAGTTCGGATCAATGGGATCTGGTGAAACTTAGGAGTTGGACGGAAGACTGGCTCCAGGATCGGCTCATGGCTGTGCCTGGCGTGGCCGGGACCGAGATAGTAGGAGGACTCAAGAGGGAGATACGTGTAAATCTTGACGCCAATGCGCTCGAAAAACACCAGTTGTCTCTCTCCGGGATAGTCAAGCGGCTCCGCGACGAAAATGTTGAGCAGTTCGGTGGCCGTGTAACCGTTGGACCTCGTGAGTTCATTGCGAGGACGATGGGCGAATACTCCTCGCTCGAGGAAATCAAGTCGGTCATTCTCGCCAGAAAAGACGAAGGAAAGGTTTATATCAGGGACGTAGCCCAAGTGCAGGACTCCAACGAGGAGATCCGGGTCATTACTCGGCTGAATGGAAAACCTTGCGTCAAGTTGAGCGTCCTCAAACAGGCGGATGCAAATACCGTAGAGGTTGCCAAGGCCGTCAGCGGAAGAATTCAAGAACTCGAATCGTCTCTGCCGGCCGGCATTCAACTGGGCATGGTGGAAAACCAGGCTGACTACATCGAATCGGCACTGGCTGGTGTCCGGAATGCTGCCATTGAGGGCG
>CAINUH010000275.1 GCA_903853735.1 uncultured Desulfomonile sp.
CCTGAAGGCGGATTGACCTGATTGGCCAATGGGGGGGTTCTCTCGGCACGGAAACAAGATTTCGGACAGCGGCGAAGAGGCTGTCTGGATCCGTCCTTTTGACCGTCGGGCTATGCTGGATAATCCCTCCTCCACCTACCCATTTATCTCGCACTTGGCACGAAAGTTCATATATCAATGAGTTGAAAAAAATCAACCAGCCGCGCTATACGCGCGATTTCAAACATTCGGAAATCGCGAAACTATAGATACTAATCGCGAGGAGATAAAGTCAAAGTCTCTCATCCTGAGGATTATGTGAGTTCTTATAAAAGTCGTCCAGAAGGACAGACTCTTATCCTTAGTTGTGGCTTCTTCGCTATGGGAGTTGCTGATAATAATTTCCTGTTCGCTATCAGTCCGGTCTCTGTAGATGGGCCATGGCTGCCAGAACTTGTCAGCTATGGCCCAAACCACTGACTGAATCATCACGGATTATTACTGTGCCCAGGTAACTGGGCACTGGACTCCTTGAAAAGAAAAAATTGTCCTGTGGGGGGCGCACGTGATATAGTGTAGTTTTTAATTTTACAAATGCCGGGTACAAGAGCATATAACGTTCGTACTAGACTTGAGAGGAATAACCTCTGGATCGGGGTTCTTTCAGCACCTTGCCTAAAGGCCCTTCAAGGCCGTGCGTCATCAACAACTTTATTCTCCAATGCAGAGAACACTCTCAAGGAAACACGTACTTCCATTTATCCACACCCCATGACAGTAACTGGTGGTGCGCATGTCTAAAAAACTTTTCGGTACTGATGGGGTTAGAGGGGTTGCCAACAGACACCCCATGACTGCGGAGATCGCGCTCAGGCTAGGTCGGGCCATTGCTCACCCAGTCTTTGTACAACATCGCAGGAGGCATAGAATTCTCGTCGGAAAAGATACCCGCATTTCCTCCTATATGATCGAAACGGCTCTCTCAGCCGGAATATGCTCAATGGGGGCGGACGTCCTTCTCGTAGGCCCCATGCCGACCCCCGGCATAGCGTTTCTCACCGTCAACATGAGATGCGACGCAGGGGTTGTAATTTCGGCGTCACATAATCCGTACCAGGACAACGGAATAAAATTCTTTTCAAATGATGGTTTCAAGCTATCCGACGATTCTGAGGAACGGATTGAAAGTCTGATCTTTTCAGAGGAAATGGACGAAGTCCGGCCCACGGCCGAACACATAGGAATAGCAATCCGCATTGACGACGCATTAGAGAGATATGTGGTCTTTGTCAAGAACACGCTACCGGGCGATATGACACTTGATGGCATCAACATCGTGCTGGATTGTGCAAACGGTGCAGCTTACAAAGCGGCTCCCCTCGTGTTCGATGAATTGGGCGCAGATGTCAAATCGATTGGGGTCAGACCTGACGGAACAAACATCAACAAGGGTTGCGGTTCGTTGTTTCCACAGTTAGTCTGCGAAGAGGTTCGGCGGACCGGAGCCGACTTGGGCATCGCGTTGGATGGCGACGCCGACCGAGTAATCTTTGCCGACGAACGAGGGAATGAGGTGGACGGAGACCAGATCATGGGCATCATTGCCTGGGACATGATCAACAGGGGCGAACTAAGAAAGAACACGCTTGTGGCCACGGTCATGAGCAATGTAGGCCTCGATCTGGCAATGAAAGAAATGGGCGGAACGCTGTTGCGGACACCGGTCGGAGACAGATATGTGGTCGAAAAAATGCGCAGCGAGGGCTACAATTTCGGAGGGGAACAATCAGGGCACCTTATTTTTCTGGATCAGAGCACGTCTGGAGATGGAATCCTTGCCGCACTTCAAGTAATCAGAGTTATGCGGAATACGGGCAAGCCTATGTCCGAACTTGCGGCTCGAGTGAGAAAATTCCCCCAACTTCTCAAGAACGTGGAGGTTTCTTCAAGGAGGAATCTGGACGAAGTCTCAGAACTCCAAAAGGTGATGGAAGAAGCCCGTCAGCGACTGGGAAAGTCCGGCAGACTCCTTGTGCGCTACTCCGGAACTCAACTCTTGTGCCGTGTAATGGCGGAAGGCGAGGATCCGGAACAGGTCAACTTTGTTGTGGAAATGGTGGCAGATGCAATCGCCAGAAACGTATGATCTCTCCGGTTCCGCCGCAGAGGTAGCGCGCAAAGTCCTCCAGATAGAGATCGAAGGCATTCGGTCGGTGATGGAACGACTTGACGAGACGTTCGATCGCTGTGTTGATATACTCTACACACTCCGGGGCAGAATCATTGTCACCGGTGTGGGTAAGTCCGGTCTGGTGGCTCGAAAGATAGCAGCCACTTTGACCAGCACAGGGTCTCCCGCTATTTTTGTGCATCCCCTGGAAGGGCTTCATGGAGACGTGGGAATTGTTGGAAGAGACGACGCTTTGCTGGCCATATCCAACAGTGGGCAGACAGCGGAAATAACTTCACTTGCGGCCACAATCAGGAATCGGGGACCGCTGATAATTGCAATGACGGCCTCCATCTCGTCAACACTCGCGCGCATGGCAGATTTCGTTCTGGACTGTCGCGTTCCCAGAGAAGCGTGTCCTCTCAACCTGGCCCCGACTGCAAGCACAACTGCAGTTTTGTCCGTTGGCGATGCTTTGGCAATCGCGTTGATGATAAGACGTGGATTTCGTAAGGAAGACTTCTTGCGACACCATCCAGCAGGCAGTCTGGGTGAAAGACTCAGCTTCAAAGTGCGCGACATTATGCTCGACCGACGAGCGATTCCCGAGGTCGGACCAGACGCCCGGTTGACAGAAATCCTTTCCAGCATCAATGAGAAGAATCTTGGATTTACTCTGGTTACATTTGGGGACCAATTGTTGGGTATTATTACCGATGGCGATCTTCGCAGGGCGCTCATAACAGAAAAAACCCTCCACCAATATAGTGCCCGCGGTCTTATGACCCCAGATCCGCTCATGGTACGAGAAGATTGCACTGCTGCGGAGGCCCTGGAAATCATGGAACACAAGTTAATAACGGCACTGGTCGTGACAAATGAAAAACGCGAACTTTTGGGTATAATTCACCTTCACGATCTTTTGGGCCGGGGGCGAGTTCGCTTCAGTGCATGATGAAATGTACGTGGAGTTACGTTTGCAACGGCCATTCAACAGGCATGGAGTACTGTTAATTTGCGCTCAACTGGTAAATTAGCCGAGACTCTTGGGTCTAACGGCCTGTGTCCGAAGCGAATTTCATCCGTCACTGTCCGTAGCGAAGGATATAAGCTGGTGGCAGGTTTCCAGTCTTGAAAGCAAATCCATCTAAGGACCCTCATGGAATGTCAAGAATATAGCGTTCGAGAATTGCCACACCTCATGAGCCCAGCCAAGATCGGCTCAGGCTCTAATTAATGGAGGCCGTTATGAAGTTGAACAAAGAAGATCTGGAATACTTTCGGGGAATACTGCAGAAACACTTGGACGAACTATTGAGAGGAGCAGGCAAGACCGTAGACGAGATGACGGACACAGAGGGGAAAGCAGCGTTTCCAGATCCCACGGATCGGGCTTCTATGGAATCGGACCGGAACTTTGAATTGCGTATTCGAGACAGGGAACGGAAATTAATAAATAAGGTTCGGAAAGCCATGGAAAAGATTGAAGATGAGACATTCGGATTCTGTGAGATCTGTGGAGAACCCATTGATTTTAAGAGGCTGGAGGCTCGCCCCGTCACTACGCATTGCATCGAGTGCAAAATGTCAGAGGAGGAAGAGGAAAAAATTCGGAAAGTGTAAAAAGATCTGCTTGATTGTCTTTAAGCTCCCAACGAATGGCCTGGTTCTGAATAACATTCAGGTGAATTGCTGGACCCCAACGAGATCATGCTGTACATGGCAAAGCAGAACCGGCCTAAACTGTTCGTCTCAGCCCACTGATCTTTTCTTCGGTCAATAATCCTATACAACTTTGAGCCCATTGAAACCAAATCTCATGTATGTTATAATTTTATTGTATAAGTAATTTTTATCCCGGCGCGTCACAAGTGCTGAGGCCCAAGGGTTTGGTTGAGATGACTAAACACGGCTGCGATAAGCCTCACGAGAGAGGTTTGGACGTTGAAGGCGGTGCAAAGATGTTCCGGTACAAGGCTCTCAAGAGATCGCGTGCCGGGGAACTTGCCATAACAGTCGCTGGAAGCGAAGGTTCTGCACGCCATTTACCGGCAAAATGGACGCTGCCGATAAAGGGCTGGAGAGAACTGAATAGTCAAATCAAAGGATTGAGAGTGCCCCCCATTTCTCCGACCGGGAAAATCCATCTGGTGAGCAAAGAGAACGTCAAGTTTCAAACGAGTATCCCAAGGATTCCGGCCATTGGTTCACGTTCTAATCCAGGGCAGGAACCGGCGGTTACCGACGGCGAGGTGATTTGGGGCAAAGCCGCAGTCGGTTGTGCCAAGACCGGGAAGCAATCTTCTCGCATCGCTGCTACAGTCATGTTTTCTCCCCGAAAAGGGCGTATCAAATCCCAAGACGCCAAAGTGGACGCTCCAGATCTGCGACCTCACAAACCGCTCAAGGTGATAAGACGGCGTGGGGAACAGGCGCCGAAGATATTTGAAACCACTGCAAAACAGCTCCCAAGGGCAATGCTTGAGGGAGTCGGTTTTGATTTTGAGGCCGAAGACAGTAACTAATTCAAATGACAATAACTTGTCTCCAGGGTTAGGCTTGCAACACTGGACGTCCTACGGTTTGATGCAATTTAGAAGTTCCCGCAATTGTCTGCTTGAGCAATAAGATTCTGTTGAAGGTTTTGCGGTGAGTAAGCCACAGATTCCTGAACCGGCAAGATTATTAATAAGTTGCCTTGCTTCGGAAGCTGAGTTGCCGGGTACGGTTTCGCAAATTCTTGTTAAGGACCTGGGATCCATAGAGGAAGCCATAGGCCCTCTGGCATTCAATTTCACGAGCTACTACGATGCTGAGATGGGGCCTGGCATAAGGCGTTGGTTGTGGGTCTTTTCAAAGTTGGTGGATAGGGCGGATCTGATGAGAATCAAGTGCTTGACGAATCAGATAGAACAGTCCTATACGGTAGGAGCAAGGAGGAGAATCAACTTAGACCCGGGGTTGCTGACGCTGGGAAGTTTTGTTCTGGCCACTGGGAAAAATAATGCTCACAGGATATACTTTGGTGAAGGTATTTTTGGCGACTTGACACTGATTTTTCGCAATGGCACTTACAGGCCACTCGAATGGACATATCCCGACTATGCTGATGCTGAACTCGTAGGCATTTTGAACAGGCTGAGAAAGAGTTACAAATGGACGCTGGAATTTCAGGGGGTTCTCCAGGGACGATAAAGAGTATGACCGGTTTCGGCCGTGCCCGGAACGCCGAAGGCGACGTTGAAGTCGTTACTGAGGCTCGGTCCGTAAATCACCGTTTCCTTGACATCTCCCTAAAAATGCCGAAGTGCTACAACTGCTTCGAGCCGGAAATCAGAAGAATTATTTCCGACACAGTGGCCAGGGGCAGAATAGAATTGGGTATCACGCGAGCGGGGGGAAAAGGATCCCTCATGGATGTCGTGCTGGATCACAGCCTCGCCGTGAGTTATTATAAATGCCTTCTTGCTCTCAAGGAAGAGTTTGAACTTGAGGGGAACATAACCGTGTCGGATATGTTAACCCTCAAGGAAATGTTTACTATGGCGGAAAGTGCAGAACTCATCGATCAAGAATGGCCTTTGCTCGAAAAAACTGTCAGAATGGCCCTTTCTGAACTTGACGAAATGAAAAAATCGGAAGGTGCTGCGCTTTGGCGGGACATCGAGACCAGGCTGGAGTCTGTCCTGAATTCCGCGAGACTCGTCGCTCCACTTGTTGATCAAGTGACTCTGGCGGTTCGAGACAGGCTGGAGAAAAGAATCAAAGAATTGACGGGCGGCATGGACCTCGATTCGGATCGACTCCTGCAAGAAGTAGCTCTGATGGCTGAACGGTCGGACGTAACCGAGGAATTGACTCGCCTACAGAGCCATGTAGTGCAGTTTGTTGCTGCCGGCAGAGAAGGAACTCCGCTTGGTAGAAAACTGGATTTTCTCTTGCAGGAACTGCAAAGAGAGATCAACACAATGGGATCAAAGTCAGCCTCCACGGACATTGCTGTACTAGTAGTAAATATGAAGGCGGAACTGGAAAAAATCAGGGAACAGACCCAAAATATGGAATAAGGATAGAGACAAAAGAAATGGCAAGAGTAACTGTTGAAGATTGTTTGGAAAAAGTTGAAAACCGCTTCGCATTGGTCATTTTGGCTTCCAAACGGACCAAAGAGCTGAAACGAGGCGCTCCTCTGCTCGTCCGCGATCGAGACAACAGAGAAGTTGTCATGGCGCTACGTGAGATTGCCAGAGGGCAGGTCGTCGGTCGACTCCCCACAGCCGATGAAATGAGCGAGCGTTCCGACCTGAAAGTGGAAACTAAATCCGATTGACCAGCCGGGGATACTCTTCACATCAGTCAGTCTTGTACGGGGTTCATCCGGTTCTTGAGACCCTTAAAGCAGGCAGAAGACGGATAGACGAAATTCTGTTGGCAAGAGATCCAGCAAGTTATGGCGAGTTGGTCGGCCTTCTTCAAAACGTTGCGTGTCCAGTCACCAGAGTATCGGATAAGGATGTACTTGCGATAGCCGGGTCAGCCCAACATCAAGGTGTTGCGGCCCGGGTAGGACCATTCCCCTATACCGATTTTGCCGACGTGGCGCCTGAGTCGGTTCGACTACCACGTGTGCTCATTCTGTTGGATGAGATTCAGGATCCAGTTAACTTGGGAAGCATTTTGCGGAGCGCCGAATGCCTGGGTGCGTCTGCCGTAATTCTTACTCGTGACAACGCTGCTCAGGTCACGCCGGCAGTCGAAAGGGCATCGGCGGGAGCTTCGGCCCACATCGCTGTGTCGCGTGTTGTAAATTTGGTCAGAGCCATTGAACAGCTTAAAGATGCAGGTTTCTGGGTGTATGCAGCGGATTCCGGCTCGCAAGATACCGTTTATTCCCTGGATCTTTCAGGGAGCGTGGCGTTCGTTTTGGGATCCGAGGGAAGAGGCGTGAGACGTCTCGTGAGGGAAAAATGTGACCGGAGAGTTTCCATACCAATTTTCGGAAAGGTTGGATCGCTCAATGTTTCCCATGCGGCAGCCATTTTGTTAGCGGAATTTAGTCGTCAGCGTACTGACTGTCTTCACAACGTCCCCGACCGGTCCAACGATTAATGCCGTGATTTCGTGCTCTCGGGTGCTGGTGTATCAAGATGAAGCTCTTTTGTAGATCCCTTGCCGACTCTCTGACGGTGCTATCGGCGCTTTGACTACTACCGTGAATTACAGCAGGGCACACGCCGCCTGGCAAGGCACGCCGTGCGCTGGTTCACGGGTACAATACGGCTCGATGTTCCATGATGTTGGGGACTCGTCGACGGACTCCGCACTTAAGCATGCTTAATCGAGTGATCGGCTGCGCAGGGTCAATGGGAAAGGAGTGCAAGTGGACAAAGCGACGCGATGGGTGTCCTTGGCAGCAAGAATCAGGACCCTATGGGTGCTCCTGGCCATGATTCCAGTGGTCATAATCGTGGGATTTCTTGCAGTCGCTTTGTTGGTCATCTCCATTCCAGTCACATTGGCAGGAATGTTAGGATGGTCCTGGAAGAACCGCAATAGACGGTCCATAACCACGGCCTCAAGCTGA
>CAINUH010000276.1 GCA_903853735.1 uncultured Desulfomonile sp.
AGCGAGTCGGATACTAAAATCAATATCTGGAAGGAAGAGTCCGCACAACTGCTCAGCAGATCCTTGTCGGACATTTCTGCCCAAATCAATCAGACAAATGAACTGATGCAGCGCTTGGAGCAAATCAAGAACCAAGTCAGCGGAGACTGCAAGTCTTCGTCCGGCACCGGAGACGGTCCGGCAAGGGTTACCCCTACACCCGTAGAGGGTACTGAGGTTCTCACCGGAACACCGTTGTCCGACACCGGGCCTACAGCGTTCTTGCCTCCGTCTGAAATGCCCCCGACGCCGTCACCGGGGTGAGGAGGAGGCCGCTAGTCTGCTCGGCGGGCAGACAGACTCTCCAGATTCAAAGTGGACTAGTGGAATCATTGGTTCTGCCAATTAGGCTGTCGCTTCTCAATGAAAGCGTTAATGCCTTCGTTGGCATCCTGACTTTCCATCAATTCCTTCAGATATAACCCCTCCATCTTTGGGAGGTCATCCCAAATCCCGCGAAAGAAGTCCTTACGTACTGCCGCGTTTGCTATCCTGAGGCTGGACGCACTCTTGGGTAGTATGTTCTTCTCAATCCATTTCTCAGCAACGCCCCATGCTTCATGTCCCTCTTCCACAAGGAGGGTTACCAACCCAATACGTCGGGCCTCCTGAGCATCTATTGTTCGGCCTGTAAGGACAAGGTCGTCGGCATAAGTTTGTCCCACCTTTCGGGGCAGCATCACGGAGGCGGGAGGCGGGAACACTCCCAAAATTATCTCGGGTTGCCCGAACATGGCGGTCATGTCGGCCACTATGAAGTTGCAAGCCAGGGCAAGCTCCATGCCTCCACCCAGGCACTGCCCCCGAACTATTGCCATGGTGGGAACAGCAAGCGTCGCGAGTCGGTAAAACACGGCATGAAATGCCTTGAGCATCATGGCGGCATTTTCTTTGGTATGTTCAGGGACACTGGCCCCGAAGGAAAAGTGTTTACCCGCTCCTTCAAAAACCAGCAGCTTTAGATCTTTTTCTGCTGCCGGCCCTTCGAGTACATGAGATATTTCATGAAGCATGTTTGCTTCAACAATGTTGGCTTTGGGAGAGTCAAGGGTGATCTTTAATGCTGAACCTTCAAAATATGTCTCGCATTTTATGAGCCTGTAATCCATCAAAATGTCCTCCTGTCGGCCCGCGTGCGCTCAACTCAACGTCGTCTGTCCCTGGAAGAAAAATGGTTTTTATTGAGAGTCGTAGGATTCGAAACGTTTAAGGTAGAGCCTTGCCGACGTGACGGATGCGTCTGTCATACTGATTTTTTTGATCGAAACCTGAGCATGCAAGGGACGCCTGTTGCCACCAAAACATTCTTGTTGGTCGTATGACTTCTTTGAAAGCTAAACAGGGCGATGGCACCCCGGTCCATGCCCACAAAAGAGTGTATCAGGCTGTTGTGCGAAGCCCCTTAGAGTCGGGGCCCCGCTACCTGATCATTCAATTACTCTTGCGGTTTACCCATGATTTCCTCCCAGGACTCGGGCTCGAATCGACCGCCTTCAGCTATGATTTGGCGCCACTTGATGAAGTCTATGACGTCCTTACCCGTAATCTTCTTGGTATTGAACGCGTTGAAGCCGAGGAAGGCCTCGTAAGACATATTAGCCATCAACCAGTGACGGTTGGCCAGTTTTGACTGATCCCAGAAGAATTTCTTCTTGGCACGGATGCCGTCAACTGCCTTGATGAGACATCCCGGGAAAAGATTTGCGAACGTCCATATAATGCGGTTAACTTCCTTATCGAGCAGTTCGAAGTCTCGAGGAAGATCCTTCATCATCTCTTTTGCTTCTTTTGCAGCCGCGCCGGTCTTGAATTCGCCGTAAACTATTTCCCCGTCTGCAATGTAGGTATCTGTGATAACAGAAGGATTTCTGACGAACTTGTCTCCGCTTTTCAGAACAGGAATTACCTTGGAGATGAGATTCTTGGCCTTCATTTTGTAGGCACTCCAAAGCTCACAACTCACGCAGTTCCACATCGCGTCCTCCATGGAAAGGAACCAGGGGAGGAAATCCGTGGATCCACCATCGGGGCTGGAGCCGTGACGTGCACCGGCCTGTCCGAAGATGGCCAGATCGCTGGAGATCGCAAGGTCGCAGGCCAGACCGATCTCCTGACCGCCGGCCACTCTCATCCCGTTAGTACGGCAGATGACAGGCTTCTTGCAGTTGAGTATGGCATCCACCATGCCATTGAACAAATCCATGTATTCGCCATATTCGTGGGGCCGCATGGAATAGTATTCAGCGTACTCCTTGGTATTGCCGCCAGTGCAAAACGCCATGTCCCCTGTTCCGGTGAACACTGTCGCCACCACCGATCTATCCTGGCTTGCCGCGCTAAATCCCGCGATCACACCTTTGACCATTTCCGTGGTGTATGAGTTGTACTGTTTCGGGTTGTTGAGGCGTATCCAGGCTACGTAAAGCCCATCAGCCACCTTGCCCTCCGGCGACGTCAGGGGTTTCTTCTCGTAGACCGTACAGGGGGCTTCGGTTCCCCAATGCTCTGAACCAATCAAGATATGGTCCTTGTGGCTACTGTCTCGAGGCATCCAATCAAGTGACATGTTGTTCCTCCTTATGGTTTTAGAAATCCTTGCGTTCTTGGCATCACGGGTGCTGAGCACCATCCGGATGCTGCTGCAAACAACTGATTGGCGGAAACAATTAATCGACGCTGTTTAGTGGCGTCCCATCAGGGTCATTTCACCGGCTCAAACGCATAAAAAACCCTTGGCATGTTTACAACCTCGCGGCCCATTTCCTGGGGTACCGGATCGACATCGAAAACTGCCAGTCTGACCTTGTCGCCGGACTTAAGTTCACCTTCCTTGCAGTTGATTATCCTGACAAAAAAAGTTCTCTTGCCTTCCAGATCGACCAATGCGTGGACCAGCGGCGGCTTTCCGAATCCCAAAGGGACTCCCACCACTTCCTCTGTTACGTCTATGACGGTCCCGGTTGTCGGCCAGTCAACCCATTCCATGTTCGTGCTGAAGCACTCTGGGCAAAGTATCCTGGGGGGAAATGTTTCAGCCCCGCAGTCCTTGCACTTGGTGGTCGTGAAGCGGCCCTCTTTCAGATGCTCGTAAAATAGATGGATCTGATTGAACTCTTTGGACTCCTGAGGAAAGAGGTCCATTGTGACCATATACTTGCCTTCGAGTACTGAGATTCCCGGAGTGCTCATGCGACCTCCCTTCCATAAATCAGTACTGTGTGAGCGGCTATGAAGCCGCTAAGATTGTGGGTCAATCCCACCGTAGCACCTGGGACTTGCTGGATCGCGTCTCCCCTCAGTTGCCTCGTGACTTCTATAGCCTGCCTTATTCCAGTCCCGCCGAAGGGATGCCCGCAGCCCAGGAGCCCGCCATCAGTATTGGTTGGGATTTTACCGCCAAAGTCGTTCTGGCCGTCGCCGACAAAAGGTCCTCCTTCCCCCTTCTCGCAGAATCCTAAGTCCTCCATTTCGATGATTTCCGAGATGGTGAAACAGTCGTGGGTCATAGCGACATTTACGTCCTTGGGAGCTACTTTGGCTTTAGTATAGGCCTGGTTGGCAGCGATCTTTAATGCTTCCCATGTGGTCCAGTTGGGCATATTGGCCGACATGTTGTTCAGTGATGCCTGACCGGTCCCGCGCACGTATACCAGCGGCTTGTCGGTCATGTACTTGGCTTTCTCCTCCACAGCCAACACGGTGGCGGCAGCCCCGTCGGTGATGGGGCAGCAGTCGTAAAGTGTTAACGGAGCCACAATCATTCGGCCGCTCATCACCTCTTCCATCGTCACTGGTGTCTGAAACTGAGCTTTAGGATTCAGGGCCGAATTTCTACGATTCTTAACTGAAATTGCCGCCAAATGTTCCTTAACCGTACCGTATTGCTTCATGTGCTGCTTGGCCACCATGGCAAACACGGGAGGCGGCAGCCCCAAACCCTGCGTCCCGTCCCAGTCATGGTCCACTGAAGCCAGTTCGCTGTAGAAAACTTCCCACCTCTGCGGCGTGTAAAGTTTTTCTCCTCCGGCAACCATTACCACGTCAGCCTGGCCGGACTTGATCAGGCCGAAGGCGAGAATAATTGCCGAACTGCCGCTGGCGCAGAGCAATTCAACTCTGGCGCAAATGTTCTTAGGCTTGATGCCCGCGTATTCAGCTACCATGGGCGCTAGATGTGTCTGGTATGAGGTTCGCTCGGTGTATGCAGAAGCAACCAGCAGGCCATCTATTTCTTTCGGGTTTAGTTGAGGGCTGTCGTCATAACAAGCCTTAGCAGCCTCTTGAAAAAAATCCCGCTGGCTTCCGTCTCGAACCCCCCACTTGGACATTCCCCCGGCAACTACGCACACATTACGTTCCATTAATGAGCACCTCCGGATTGTGATTCGGGTGACCTTGCTTTGGCCATTCTTGCCCGGATGGACGGTGGCTCCTCCCCCGGTTCCACATCCACGAATTCATCTACCTTCATACCCAGCCACCAACTTGCCGTCCTGAATTCATGGGCCTCATGAAAAATCGACAGGAAAAAACTTAACGAAAGTTCAGTTTACAGTACTCCCTCCCACTGACGCAACTAATTTTTTTTGATTTATCCAATCTCTGCCGTTTTGTATGATAACATATAACTCTCAGATTATATGAACTAAAATTACTTCGCTCAGTCTTTTCCCGTGGCCTTAAATGGTC
>CAINUH010000277.1 GCA_903853735.1 uncultured Desulfomonile sp.
AGCTGACACCATGATTAGAGATGGAGAAGAAGCTTACACCATGATTAAAATGCAAGGTGAGCATGGCCTGACGCCCACAGGGGAATACCAGCAGGGCTTTTATGATGCTCTGACCAAAGCTAGAGATTTAGTCGAGGTCCGCATGCTTGAAGCAAAGGGGCTGGATGAGTCGTATTTAGGGGGCTTCGTACAACAGTCTCTCAATAACGTATTGCATGAGATTGACAATCTCCTGCACGCAGATCCGGCAGTGTAGGATTGGAGGTAATTGCTTCCCTACCTGTCGGCTAGACCCACTCTAGGGACGTTCGCGCGAGGGTGAGCGCAGTAGGGTCGCGCCCGCTGACCTTCAATCCCTAGCCTCCGACACGCAACCCCTGGAGTGGGTCGGCGCTTTCCTCCAACACGAGAAATCTATGCCCAAGCAACCATATTTTACCGCGGATGGTAAAGAAGTGCCGTCCGTGACGACGATTACTGGAAAGTATAAGAACATGGGCGGCCTCCTTCATTATTATTGGAAGGAGGGACGAGAAGGGAGGGAGTTCAACAAGAGCCGCGATAAGGCCGGGGATATCGGTACGGCGCTGCATCATATGATTTCTTGCTATATCATGATGCAGGAACACGACTTTGAAATTCTTGAGGGGGTGAAGGACGATATGCCTATGGTGCATATACTCTTCGATAAATTTAAGCGATGGTGGGACACTCAGAAGGTGGGGGAGGTGGTATGCGCCGAAAAGATGCTGGTCTCTGAGCACCACGGCTATGGGGGCACCCCTGATCTTGTCGCGTGGGATGCAAATGGTACAGCCGTACTCTTCGATTGGAAGACCAGTAGCGACTTCTATCAAGAGATGCTGATGCAGGGTGCGGCCTATTGCCAGCTCGTGGGCGAGGTTACCGGGCTCATTGTGGATACCGCTAAGTTCATTCTGATCGCAAAGGATCGTCCAAAATTAGGAGTGTACTCAATTTCGGCGCCAGAGATGACCCAGGCATTTGACAAGTTCAAACTTTTAAGAGCAGTTTATGAACTGGAAGAACCCCTTGATTCGACCGTTAAAGGAATCCGAAAAAATGCAGTCCGCTACGATTACAGTCAGCAACAAGGTTCCCCCGGCCCCGCCAAAGCCGGGGCGTAAGGCAGGTCCCTGGAAGATAGAGACGGTAGATGGAGCCCTCTACAAAGCCTGGCAGGACGTGGCAGCTAATCTACAGGCAGGGCAATCATATCATATTGGATTTGAAATCATCCCCAATCCCGGATATTCAGACCAATATTTCATCAAGCAGTTTACCCTGGCTACACTTGGGAGTGTCCCACCCCCGCAATCGGCCCCTGCCCCCGTGGCGGGAGCTGGAGGAGGGGGACATGGCGGGAGTGGAGCCCCCCGACCTTACCTAGATCCGGCTGAAAAGGATACTCGAATTGCCAGCCTCTCTATATTTAAGGTGATCTGGCCGCTGCTGTTCGCTAGTGGTGAGACGGATGAGATTTCTGCGATGGATAAGGCTCGCTATATTTGGCGAGCCCATGTAGCCCGCACGGCCAATCCTGCCATCAAGCCGGTACAAGCATCCCGGTTGCCCTCGCCTCCTCCAAATTCCAATCTAGTGCCACCCGCTGTCGCTCAACGGCCTGATCCGTGGGAAGAGAATATCCCTTTTGATGATGTGCCTATGACATGAGCGATGTATATCCTTCTACGTCGATTTCTCTATCCATCCAGATTCTTCAGGCCCACTACAAGTGGAACAAGCTCCGGCATGATTTCGATATTATGGAAAGCATGTATGAGGTGCTTAAAGCCAGGGAGGTAGATGATGGCATTAAGAGCGGTCTCGCCGTCACGCGATCCGAGGTAGCCGTTAAAGGATCAGACTGGAATATGAAATATCGCCTGGACATGAACGCAGCCAAAAAGGCTATGTTCGACGCCCAGGCGGCACATGCCTATCTCATAGCATTGGCACAAGAACAACGTGATGAGGGGTTTAATGAGCGCCTTGCCGCAAAACTCTGATATCTGCCCCCGCTGTAAGCAGCGGGTGCTAGTACGTCTTGGAGTACATCTATCTCCACGACAGGCTGACATCTTTGATATCGTCTGGAACTCAGATACGCGCGGCACGACTGAAGAGGTACTGGCTTCGATATTTTATCCTGAGAAAAGCCAGAAGCATGCCCAAAATGTTATCAAGGTGACAATTAATCAGATCAATGCTAAGCTCGTGGAGACTGACTACCGTGTCATCAAAGTCAGAGGTCAAGACAACCCGTACAGAGTTCTCAAGACAGACGAAAATGGCAAGGTTCTCCCTAGCGGAGGGCAGATGCGAGAAATGTCAGAAGAAGCTATTCCCCGGTGATCTGGAGTTCGACCATGTTCTTTCTTGTGCTATGGGCGGTGACAATAGCCTTAGCAACTGCCGCTGCTTATGCTGTGGGTGCCATAAGGACAAAACAAAAAATGACCGCAAGGTCATTGATAAATCTCGCAGGTTACGTCGCCGCGCTCGAGGGGAGCGGAGTCGAAAGCGTAGAGGGAAGCTCATTCCTGGATCAGTGGGGAGCCGCTGGAAACGCAAATTCGATGGAACTGTGGTTATCCGAGAAGAGGAAACAAAATGAATCTCTATCTAGCAGGGCCGATGAGAGGTTATCCGAAATTCAACTTCCCGGCATTTTTCGAGGCGGCTCGTTCTTTAAGGGATAAGGGGTACGTTGTTTTCAACCCCGCCGAGCGCGATGTGGAGATACATGGCGAAGGCATAACTGATAATCCCGATGGAGACGAGAAAAAGGCTGAGAAGGATCACGGCTTTTCTTTGCGTCATGCTCTTGAGGATGATACAACGTGGATCTGTAGATATGCAAATGGCATAGCACTTTTGCCTGGATGGGAAAAGAGTAAGGGCGCACTCGCCGAGCGGGCACTGGGGCTCGCCTTGGGATTAGAAGTACAAATGTGGTGGAATTTTCAGATGTGTATCTGTGGAAATGGCAGTGAGAGCAGCCTAGGCTCGATGGTAAAGGCGCAGGATGTAGATAAAAAAGCAGATTTGCTTGAGGGGAAAAGCTCTGCTGAGCGGAAGGAATATCCGGTGGCTACCGGATTCTTGGATTACTTCAGGGATGCCATCTTTCGTGTGGCGAACGTGTCCTATGTGGGGAACCAGCAACACAACCCAGGACAACCTACTCACTGGGCTCGCAGCAAATCGGCGGATCATGCAGACTGCCTTGCGCGGCATATGCTGTCTAGGACCCAGGAGGAGCACTTGGCTTCAGCGGCCTGGAGGGCTATGGCTGATCTTCAAATATTTCTTGAGAAGCGATATAATATCATGCCACCGCCTGGTGCAAAATGACTGATAAGGGAATGGCCGCCGACCGCGACCGGCTAAAGGCGGCGTTGCAGGACATGATTGAAATCAGCCAACGCAATTCAGAAGCTACACTTATGCTTATTGCTATCCGCCGATGCGCAGAACACGCTCTTGCAGAAGGAACGAAGGAATGAGCAATATTGTCGAGCGGTTGCGCTCTCGATGCGAAAAGAAATACATCAATGCGCTCTGCGAAGATGCCGCCGACGAAATCGAGCGCCTGACTGCCGAGTGTGCCCATCTATTTAAGGAGCGTGATAACGCTATGATTGATAGGGATGGTTTGGAGGAAAAGTATTTTAGGCTCCAGCAATTGCAGGGGCTAGGGGCACGGTAACCTTCTTCTTCTTCGATTTCTTCCCAGAACCAGGAACTATATAGAAGTCTACTACCG
>CAINUH010000278.1 GCA_903853735.1 uncultured Desulfomonile sp.
CCACTGTGTGGACATCATTTGTCTGGAGTCAGAGAGCGGTGAGTCGCAGACCAGGCATCCCAACATAAGGGTTTTCCCTTTATCCATGACCAGAAACCGTAAGGAGGGACTGGGCCTGGTTGTGAACTGGGGGATTACCGCTCTTATGATGTTCATCCTTTCCAGTCGCCTGGACATAAAGCGACGCTATGATCTGGCTCATGTTCACAACATGCCGGATTTTTTAGTTTTCTGTGTCTTGTTCCAAAGGCTGAGGGGATGCCCTGTAATCCTCAACATCCATGATCCTACACCCGAATTGGCGCAGTCCAAACTGAGTTTTCCGCCTGATCATCCCGTGATCAGAGTCCAGGCCATCTTGGAAAAGATATCAATAAAGTTCAGCACTCACATAATAACAAGCACGAATGTTTTCAAAAAAAAACTCGTTGAAAGAGGTACATCACCCGACAAGATCACTGTTATTATGAATGCGCCGGACTCTCGAATCTTTCACCTCGTTGATGGCCTCAGACGTCACAGCCCTTTTCAAGACCATTTCACGATCCTCTACGTGGGCACCGTGGCCCGCCGTTACGGATTACACATTGTGGTGGAGGCTTTGACACTTTTGAGGACTGAGATTCCTCATCTGAGGCTGAAGGTGTACACGAAAATTCTTCGTGAGGGAAAGGCGCTGAATGACTGCGTCGTATTGGCCCGAACGCTGGGGGTCGCTGACCTGTTCGAAGTCCATCCACCGGTACCGTTGGAGAACATGCCCGAGATAATGCGTCAGGCAGATATAGGTGTGTACCCTGCCCTAAGTGACTGTCACATGGACAACGCACTGTCGTTGAAGATTCCGGAAATGGCGAGTATGGGGTTGCCAATTGTGTCCACGAGGCTTTCCATTCTTGAGGAGATGTTCGGCAACGACTGCATAGCCTTTGTACCTCCGGGTGATCCTCGAGCCCTGGCTGAAAAAATACTCGAACTTTACCATTCCCCTGAACTTATGGATCGTCTCGCCGAAAACGCCCTGGCGAGGTCAGCTCTGGTTGACTGGGAGTCTCAATACCGCAAGTATCACGACCTGTTGGAATCATTGGTCGGGCGAAGTCTCAGTTAACTGCCCCGGAATAACCCTCGGAATGAATCTCGGGAAATATCGATACCTTTCTCGCCGTCTCAAAAACATCACACTTGAAGACCTTTTGCAGAGACTGCGCCTCTGGAAAATACATCGCGAAGAGAGACACCGTCTTCGCTTGCATCCTCAAGCCATGACGATAGAGCGCCTCTATGCTGATCGGAGTCGATGGTTGAAGGAAAGCTCCGGCAGGAACTTGCCCGAACAAGTCAACCAGGCTCTTGATATGACCGCACCTGGGGGGTGGTTGAAAGACGAGGTTTTTTGGGAAACGTTTACGAGGCTCTACCCTACAGAAACCGACCAATTGGTCGTCATGGCGGAAGCTGTATCTTCGGAGCGTATAAAACTATTTCAATGGAAAGAAGTGAGCCTGTCTCGTCCGGTGCGGTGGTCGTCTACCATGGAACCGGACCAGCCGGAACAAGAATGGCC
>CAINUH010000279.1 GCA_903853735.1 uncultured Desulfomonile sp.
AGGATGGCAAAGAAACCGTTGTAGGATGCCTGCCTTTTTTTCATTCCTTTGGCATGACCACAGCCATGAATATGGGAATTTTTTACGGTTACGGGGACGTCTTGATCCCAAAACCTGAACCAAAGAGCATATTGGAGGCAATAAGTAGATACAAGGCCACTTACTTACCCGCGGTCCCCACTCTTTACAACGGTATGATAAATTTCCCTGAGTTGAAGAAATATGACATTGGTTCGCTCAAAGGTTGCTTTTCGGGCGGAGCCCCGCTTCCCATGGACACTATTAGGAGTTTCGAAGCTTTGACCGGCTCTCAAATTTGCGAGGGATACGGCCTCACCGAGACGTCCCCGGTTGTTACGATCAACCCTTACGGCGGCACAACCAAACTTGGAACCATCGGGCTACCCATACCCAACACAGATGCTAAGCTTGTCGACGTAGATGACTACAACCGGGAAATCACAGTTCCTGGAGAGGCCGGCGAGCTTTGCATGAAAGGCCCGCAGATCATGAAGGGGTACATTAACCGTCCAGAAGAGAATGAAATAGCCCTTCGCGATGGGTGGCTTCTCACCGGCGATATCGCCATATTTGACGAACAGGGGTACTTCAGCATAGTTGATCGAAAGAAGGACATGATAATTTCCGGCGGATTCAATATCTATCCGCGTGACGTGGACGAGGTTCTATTCGCTCATCCCAAGGTTCTTGAAGGTTGCGCCATTGGAGTCCCGGACGCCTATTCCGGAGAGCGGATTAAGGCATATATAGTGCTTAAGGAGAGACAAACAGCCACTGCCGAGGAAATTATAGACTATTGCAAGCAGAATCTGGCGAAGTACAAGGTTCCCAAGTACGTGGAGTTTGTAACAGAATTGCCAAAAAGCGCAGTTGGAAAAATATTGCGCAAGGAACTAAAACGCATTGATCAAGAAATGGGGACCAAGGAAAAGACCGGTTAGCCCGTGCTGAGCCTTTGCCGATGCGGTTTGTTCTAAAGGAACGCGTTGACGAATTCCAAAGAGTTGTTGCGCGTGGGGGATCCGCTTTTCCTGTGAAAAGCTGAGGCGGCAGGCTCAGGTCTTGGTAATTGGCTCGTACGCTACCGACCCACGCTGAAGGGTCGGTAACCGCTCTCATTTTTGAGTACTTCGGCGAGATATAGTCCGGTGTAAGACCCTGAAGTTGCCGCAACCTTTTCAGGAGAGCCTTGGGCGATCACTCTGCCTCCTTGGTCTCCTCCCTCGGGTCCCAGATCGATCACATAGTCGGCTACCTTAATTACATCCATATTGTGCTCGATCACCACAACAGTATTTCCTGCGTCTACAAGACTTTCAAGCACATCCAGAAGCTTGCGGACATCCGCAAAATGTAAACCGGTTGTAGGTTCGTCCAAAATATAGAGGGTTTTGCCTGTGCTGCGTCTTGACAGTTCTTTGGACAGCTTGATCCTCTGGGCTTCACCTCCGGAAAGCGTCGTGGCTGGTTGCCCCAACTTGATGTATCCCAGGCCCACGTCCTGTATGGTTCTGAGTTTGTTGTAGACGGAAGGGATGTTTTCCATGAATTCAGCCGCCTGATTCACAGTCATGTCGAGTACTTCCGATATGTTCTTGCCCTTGTATCTTATGTCCAGAGTCTCCCGGTTGTATCGCTGGCCCTTGCAAACATCGCACTTGACGTAGACGTCTGGAAGGAAATGCATTCCGATTTTGATGATACCGTCCCCGCGACACGCTTCGCATCGGCCGCCCTTGACGTTAAAACTGTAGCGGCCAGGTTTGTAACCTCGCATCCGGGATTCAGGGAGACCTGCAAAGAGTTCGCGGATAAAGGTGAAGACGCCTGTGTAGGTTGCAGGATTGGATCGTGGGGTCCTTCCAATGGCGCTTTGATCTATGTCTATTACTTTGTCCACGAACGACGCACCCTCAAGCCTGTCCAGTTCACCCGGCTTGATGCGGGTCCCATAGAGGCTCTGCGACAAAGAACGGAAAAGACAATCCATCACCAACGAGCTTTTCCCCGAACCGGACACCCCGGTCACGCACGTAAACAAACCCAAGGGGATGGTCACGTCAATATCCTTAAGGTTGTGGACCCGTGCTCCTCGCACAATCAGCCGAGCCTTTCCCGGTTTTCTCCGCCTACCGGGAATGGAAATGCTCTCTCTGCCCGACAGATACTTGCCGGTAAGAGATGTTTCAGACGAGAGGATCTCCTCCGGAGGCCCTGAAAACACTATTTCCCCTCCGAGTCGACCGGCGCCTGGGCCCATATCGATTATGTGGTCCGCGCTCAGAATGGTTTCAGGGTCGTGTTCTACCACGAGAACGGAGTTGCCCTGATCGCGCAGGTCCACCAATGTTGAAAGCAGCCTCTGATTATCTCTCTGGTGCAGGCCGATGCTGGGTTCATCGAGTATGTACAAAACCCCTACCAGCGAGGAGCCTACCTGTGTGGCAAGTCGGATTCTTTGTGACTCTCCCCCTGAGAGTGTAGCCGCGGACCTGTCTAGTGTGAGATAACCCAACCCAACTTTTTCCAGAAAGCCAAGGCGATCCCTTATTTCCTTGATTATGCGGCGGCCTATCTCCATACGGCGCTCATCGAGGTTCAGATTTGTCATGAAACTGGAAGTTCCCGTGACGGAGAGAGCTGTCAGCTTATGGATGGGCATGTCCCCTATCAAAACATGACGGGCCTCCCTTTTCAACCGTGCTCCGCCACAAGCCGCGCAAGGCACAGCACTCATAAAACGATCGAATTCATCGCCGGAATCGTTCCCTTCGTTCTCGCGATGCCTCCGCTCCAGGTTAGGAATCACACCCTCGTAGGTCTTCCTAAAGAAATGCTTTCTCCCGTCTCTTTCGTA
>CAINUH010000280.1 GCA_903853735.1 uncultured Desulfomonile sp.
CATATCGCTGCCGGCCCCCACGATCTGAAAGCCATTGGAGAATGCAAAAGCATTTCAATCAAATGCATTTCGGAGGTGGGCTGGTGGGATAACCAAATCATCCTCGCAGACCTCATGAAAGCAGGAGGCCCAAAAGAGGCGGATCAATGGACCAGTGAATGGTCTGCTTCAAATGCCGCAGGGAGTTGCTCCCTTGTTGAGGTGGAGAGCCTTGCCGGGTCAAAAACCAGGTTCCTCGTGGACACGGGTTGGGACGTTAAATACATGGATGAGCGTTTCAAGGCGGAAGGAGTGGACCGAATGCTCAAGAACGGCGAAATCGATTTCCTTTACGTAACCCACGAACATCTCGATCACTTCTGGGGCCTGGAGGCGATTCTCAAATACAACCCGGAGATAAAGATCATCATTCCAAACAGCTTCCAGCCGCCGGCAATAAGCTATCTTGGCGGAGCTGATTTTGCCAAGGCCGCAGCGAAGAACTCGATCCAGCACAAGGGGGAACTCATTAAATTCCGAGTGGGAGAAATCACCAAATTGATGGAAGGGGTAGTTTCCGTCGGTTTTGACATTCCCATCATTCTGAAGATTCGCGGGGAGCAGTCACTCTATTTCAACGTAAAGGACGCGGGTCTGGTTCTCTTCACTGGATGCTGCCACCAGAATATCCTGGCCTTTGCCGATTACGCACTGAATAACCTCAATGCCCGAGAAAAACTCTACGGACTATACGGAGGGTTGCATATTGCACCTTTTGGGAAACTAGGAGACGAGGAACGCGGCTGGATAGAGAAGATGGGATCTTACGGGTTCAAGAAAATAGCTGCCAACCACTGCACCGGATTGCTCGGTGTCCAAAGGATGGTTGAGCTTGGGTATCCCCTGGTTAAGGGCACGGGGAGCAAAGGCTCACAGAGTGATCTGTATGTCGGCAACGGGGACTCCGTGGTCTTTGGATAGCGCAATAACTCACTTAATAGCAGGTTCAATCAATGAGCAGGGAAAAAGAAGTGTTTGACGACATTGAAGGACTGGTTCTCGAAGAGGCTCGAAAAACCTATTCACCAAAAATCATAGATCATTTTTTGAATCCCAGAAACGTCGGCGAGTTGGAAAACGCCGATTGCTTCGATGCAATGAGCGGAATTTGTGGGGACACTATAGGCTTTTACGTTGGAGTTGATCACGGGACAATCACGCGCATCAGTTTCGTTACGAATGGCTGCGGCCCGACGATCGCCTGTTCCAGTGCAGTCACGTGCATGGCTAAAGGACTCAAGATTCAAGAAGCCATGAGAATCACCTCCAATGATTTGATGGAATACCTGGGCGGCCTGCCGGTGGAGCACACCCACTGTGCCGACCTGGCGGTGAACACTCTTCGCAGTGCTCTTGCAAAGGCGAAGTGAGATGCGACTGCGGAAACGCCTCATAGACATCCTTGAACCATCATGCTCAGGTAATGTGATTCGCGACGTGCGCATCGGGCTCGGGTACACGGCGGTCCAGCTTGATGACGGCCGGACAGGAGTGGCTTATACAATGGGCCGAAACTGTTTTGAGAGGCTGTTCGGCATTTGGGGGCAAGAGACCGATTGCAGGCAGACCGGCCATAGAACTCTTGCGATATCTCCATTCCGAAAATTCTGTGGAATCCGCCCTAGGGCCAGCGGCGGCACTCGATTCTTCAAGCCGTTCGTAACCAAATGGAACCTTGCCCTGAAACACGAGTGATCGGAGAGGGTCACGGACACAGGAGACACTCCGTGGAGGCCAATAAAAAGGTTAGAAAGTCACGATTTTCACAGGCGATCAGGGAATTCATGGAAGGAGCGGTCATTCGAGAACCGACCATGGTTGTGCTCAAGGAAAAAGCCTGCTTGGAGCGCTTGCTCCTGCTGTTCTTCTTTGGTGATTTCCTCGGGATTCCGATGCCCCGTTCTTATTATTCCCTCAAAATCCTTCCGCACGTCTTGCCGAGAATGGAAGCGTGGAGGCGCGGGCTCCTGAGGGAAAGAGACTGGACAGACAGGGCCTTCGATTAGGATTGTCGCTCACTGAGTGAAACGACTCTGCCCCGCATTCGCCTGAGCCGTATTCGAGTTTGGAAGAGAGTTGTGCGGTTTTTGATCTGGAAGCGTTCAGTTAATCAAGATTGCCTCCGGGTGATCTCAGAAGGCAGGATG
>CAINUH010000281.1 GCA_903853735.1 uncultured Desulfomonile sp.
CCTTTCAGGAAAATGGACGATTGAGCAATCGCCACACCCGACATTTAAAAAATGAATGTTTATTCCCATAAATTTACTGGCAGGTACCCCAAATTTAAGACACTGATTCCATGAAATTATTCAGATAATTTTGTAGAATCAAGTATATGAAAAAAGCATATCGCATTGCGCCGGAGGTAAAGGCGCAGATCATTAACCGGGTGAAGAACGAGGGGGTGTCGGTGGCCTTAGCAGCTTCCGAGCATGGCATCAGCGAGAATACCATCTACGCATGGCTGGGTCGGCAGGCCAAAGGCCAGCCGACTTGGCTGGAAGTGACTAAATTAAAAAAAGAGAATCAAGCTCTGTTTGCCATGGTCGGTGAACTGACCATCAAATTGTCCAACGCCCAAAAAAAGAAATGATCCGGTCCAGTATTCTGCCGAACAGCGAACTGGCGCCGTATACCCGTCTGTCCCGTTC
The DNA here is from genome assembly GCA_903853735.1 of uncultured Desulfomonile sp. The sequence continues at coordinate 463 of CAINUH010000281.1, forward strand.
CACCCTCTACTACCACCCCAAACAACCGGAGAAAGATTGGTCCTTGAAATGCCAAATCGAAGAAGCCCTACATATTCATCCCAGCTATGGCCACAAACGGTTAGCGATTGAGCTCAAAAGAAACAGGAAGGCCGTCCTGCGAGTGATGAAGATTTTTGGCTTGCATCCGTACCGACGGAGGGGCAAGAAACCGTTTAAAATCAACAAACCCGGCGACTGTTCGTATCCTAACCTTTTGTTGACGAATTGCCCAAGTTACGAAAATCACATCTGGGTTGCGGATTTTACCTACATCCCGTTCCGAGGCAAATTCGTCTACTTAGCTACCGTGATGGATCTGTTCATGCGCAAGATTGTCGGCTATGCCGTCTTGACTAACCACAGCAGTCAGTTAGTAATCAATGCCTTGCTGTCGGCTCTCTTGTATGCGCCCCGTTCAGTCATCTTCCACTCGGACAATGGCACGGAATACGAATCGAAAGATTTCACCACATTACTTTCCAATGTCGGCACTCTCATCTCTCGCTCTCGACCCGGTTCACCGTGGGAGAACGGCTATCAGGAATCTTTCTACTCACAGTTCAAGGTCGATCTGGGTGATTCTAATCGGTTCGAAACGCTCGGTGAGCTAGTGTATGAAATTTACCGCTTGATCTGGGATTACAACAACACGAGAATCCATTCCGCCTTCAAAATGGCGCCAAATCAGTTTGCCGCCAGACAGAAAAGAGATACAATTAAACTCATGGAAGGAGTGTCCTAAGAAAGGGGTACCTTACATAAGAAGGCGGGGCTTGAACAACAAGAGAGCTGGTGGATATGAATATTCCCGCAAGGAATTTTTTATGACGCGACCGGAACACGAATGCTTCGATGCTCTTGTTGCTGCGGTGGGAGATAAATACCACGTATTTCCACAAGTCCATCTATCGAATCTTTTATATCATCGGATAAAAGGGCAGGGCTGGAAAGGGGCATTTAGCCATATAAACCAAAAGTCTGTTGATTTTGTCTTGTGTGATAAGGCATACATCTCGCCGAAGCTGGCCATTGAGCTGGATGATCAAACTCATAATAGGCAAGACAGGATTGAAAGGGATGACGAAGTGGAGAGGCTGATCAAGGCGGCCGGGGTACCACTGTTGAGATTGGAGAATCGCGGGAGCTTTAATTCTGCCGACCTGC
>CAINUH010000282.1 GCA_903853735.1 uncultured Desulfomonile sp.
CGCTTCCGATAATGCGAGGATGAAGCTCTGGTTCAGATCCTCGGGCAAAGAACGCTTCTTGATGAAGCCGTTCACGAGTTTCTTCGGTTCAGGCTTGAGCAGTCCCAAATTGCCTTTGGTTGTGGGGTCGTCGAGGTTGGCGAGAAGCGTTTGGGTCCAGTTTTCCACGAGCTTGTCGAGTTCATCGTCCAGACCGTCGAGGATCGCACCCGCGGAGACGGTCGGCGGCTCACCGGCGGGCTTGTAGCCGCAGTGCGGGCACACGGGGGAGGCTTCAATATCCCGTTCGGTGAGCGCAAAGCAACTTCTGAGTGCAGCCAAGCGATTCTGGAAATCGGTCAAGTGTTGCCGCGGCATGAGATCGATGGTGGAGAGCTTTTGAAGAATCTTCAAGCGATCGTCATTTGTCAGATGCGCCTTGCGCTTGTCCTCGTTCACACCGAGCCGCGCTTTGGTATGCAGGCCGAGATACGTTTGGATAAAGTCCTTCTTGATTTCGGAAAGCTTGCGCTGGGCCTGCTGGCGGAATGTTGCTGCGCTACGCTTGTCCGAGTCGCTGATCTGGCCGAGCAGATCCTCGCGCACGACCGTCATCTTCGCGGTCCACTCATGGCCGGTGGGCAGGACGGCCTCAGCCGTGGAACAGTATGAAGCTGTGGTCCCGAGGTCTGCCACCAATCCCTGAAGAGATTCGACCTCTGCGAGATCTCCGAGCCCGTCGCGGTGGACGATCACCTGTTGGGCATCGTAACGGAAGTTCTTGAGCTTGCCAGGCGACGTGTAGGCTTGGAGCGATTCCAGAAAGTTCTTGGCCGCATCCATTCGGGAGCGACACTTCTGGACATCGTCTTCAGCGATAAGGCTACGGCCCCAGAAAACGAGACCCGTCTGAAGAGCCTGCTGCATGAGCACCAGTCGCTTTACCGTGGCGTCGACGGATTTCTGTAGCTCCTGAACGGGCTCCTCATTTCCTTGGGTGACCAGTTGCGCCATCCCCGGGGTAAGGCCGAGCAGCTCAAACACGGCTTTTAGTGCTGGGACGTTCCAGTCCTTCGGGCGTTCGATGTGCTTGAACTGAATCAGATCATCAATTCCGGTCGCGGCCAATTTCGGGAGGTCTGTGGCGTCGAGATTCTTCGCACCCCGGATAGCCAGCACCACCTCGCCAGCGTAGATGAGTGCTGCAAGGACCACCACGGCCCATTCGGGTTCGAGCCGCAGCGTCTGCGGGGCTAGGTACTCCACGCCGAGAATGTCTTGAAGCAATTCGGAATGGTTGACCACCTGACCATGGCCCTTCTTTCCTGCAACGTCGAGGATGTGTTTGGCGTATTTCGAGCGGTAAGGATCGAGCCGATCTCCATCCAGAAGTTCCAGTGCGTCCAGTACTGCCGTGGCTTGCTTGGTGCGATTCTGACCTGCGATAGCCCGCAGAGCGTCCTGGGCGGCTTGGGCTCGGTTGGCCCCTGTGATGAGCACCGAGAAGACGGGATATTCGGGTGCCTGGTCTTGGAAGTGGACACCAAGACAGATACCGGCGATGGCGTTCACCAGGTCTCGGAAGTTGATGCGTTCGTGGGAACTCATGCCCGACAACTCGCGAACGGATTTGCCCTTCGCCCACTCGGTCAGCGATTTGGTGCGCCCTTGGTAGGTGACATCGAAAGCGGTGGCCATGTTCTTTTGAAGCCAAGCCACAAGGTCTCGCAAGAAGCCGGATGCCTTGGCTTCGTACGTGGACTTGGCTTGGCCCGATGCCGTGGATGCCAGATCGAGAGCCGCGGCGTAGAACCGGATCGCTGTGCGGAAGGCTTCGTCCGGATTTGTCAGACGCAAGAAAAGTTCATCGGGTTTCTTCTCGTCTTTGAAGTGCGGCGCCTCGAAGGGTTGGACGAAGTAAAGGTAAAAGTCGCGCGGGGGC
>CAINUH010000283.1 GCA_903853735.1 uncultured Desulfomonile sp.
CAACCTTTATCAGGAACAATATGAAATAGTCAACTCTTGACAAGAAAAAAACGTAAACCCGTTATTACAGATAAGTGGTGGACGGAAGGAATTCGTTCCCTTGACGTGGGAGAAAGGCTCCGACTCGTACCGTAATGGGAACGAGGCGTGACGGAAACACAAACGTCCGAGGGGATAGAGTTGATTGTGAATCCCCTACCCCCTCCTTCGGGGCAGTGTAGGACAGAGGAGGACGTCGCTTCCTCCTCTCACATATCGAAATGCCGGAAAACGGTCGGCAGTATCAGTCTTCTTCCGCGTGCTGCTTTCCCATTCCCTTCAAACCAATCAGGGTTGTGCTCCCGCTGGACCAATACTCCAGATGACCCTCTTGGACCATCTTGTTGACCAGGTTCTTCACGTCCCTGTTCTTCATGTCAGGTATCATAGCGAAGAAGTCCTTCAAATAGAATTTCGACTTGCTCTTTGACTTGCCCTTCAACGCTTCCAGTATTGCTTGTCTTGCTTCGTCCTCGGTCATGGATGAACTCCTTCTGACCAACTAGTATTTGAACTGTGTAGACTGACGCCACGTGGTATAAGCAAAACGGTAGTCGTCGATCAAGTGATGGGTGAACGGGATGCCGGTCTTCCCGAAAAATCTTTCCCATCCAATCCTTTCGGCCCAGTCGCCGAGCCGTTCGTACTTCCTTGCGTCCTTTGCGTACACATCTAGGATATTCTTGACGGCGTCCACCGTGGAGGTCCACCGTGGAGGCTCGTTGGGCATGAACGGGATAACCACTTTTGAGAACTTGGGCTTGCTGATCCTGTTAGAGATCTTTCCGCCCACGAGTATTGCGACACCGCTTCCGACATCGTCCGCCAAAGGCATGGCCGCGCACATGGTATAGCAGTTGCCGCAGAACATACAGCGCTCTGCGTTAACCTCGAGACTCTTCAGTCCGCTGGCTGTCTTTGCCGGTTTGATTGCTGCGGTGGGGCACGCTGCTATGGCCAGGGGGAGTTCGCACAGCTTGTCGATCCATTCGCTGTCAATCATGGGCGGCTTACGGTGAATACCCAGGATGGCGATGTCCGAGCAGTGAACTGCACCGCACATGTTGAGGCAGCAGGCCAGAGAAACGCGGACAGGCGCAGGAAGGCGCATGTTGCCGAATTCGTCATAAATGGCGTCCATCACGGCCTTGACTACACCGGAAGCATCGATGGCGGGAGTGTGGCAGTGAGCCCATCCCTGGGTGTGAACGATATTGGTAACGCCGGCGCCGGTTCCACCGATGGGGAACTTGTTTGAGCCCTTGTCGAACTTCCTGCTCTTCAGGTCGTCCGTGAGGGGCTTCACTTTTTCTTTCTTGTCAACCATGAACTCAACATTGTTCCTGGTGGTAAAACGCAGATAACCGTCACAATGTTTGTCGGCGATTTCGCAGATCTCGCGGATATGCTCGACACTAATGAGCCGAGCAGCACCAACGCGCACTGTGTACACCTCATCGCCCGTTTCAGAGACATGTTTTAGTACGCCGGGTTCCAGAATTTCATGATAGAGCCATTTCCCGTAGTTTTTTTCGATAACGGGCGGAAAAAAGTCCTTGTAGTATCTGGGACCTAAATCGGTAAGTCTATCCTTCAGGGGATTACTGGGATCGTAAGGCATTTCCTAAACCTCCTACTACCTCTGGTGTTTCTTTCGGTAAGCGTCGATATCGCGTGTCCATCCACCCTCTACCTCTTCTTCCTTCCAGAAAATGTATGGGTTGGACCTCGGCTCGTCGATCATTCTGGGATCCGGATCCAGCTCGATCACTCTCAAGAACTCCTGCCAGCTTTTCCTCTGGATCAACTCGCCGAGGCGCTCGCGGTTCTTACCTTCTTCCATCCACCAATCCCAGACCTTCAGGATCAATTCTTTAAGTTCCTCGTAAGGCGGCTCCATCTTCATGAAGGGAACGGTCAGAGTGGACATCTGAGCGCCTTCCAGAATGGGGGCTTTCGCGCCGAAGAGGACAGAAGCGCCCTGGTCCAGACCGACTCTGAGGGCACGAGGCATGACGTTGAGGCAATGCATACAGCGGGTGCACTCCTTATTGTTAATTTCGAGTTTTTTCCCGTCCCAGGCCATACAATCAGTGGGACAAAGGTCTATTACTTCCTTTACTATATCGAATTTGCCCCAGTCTCTGCCGGAATGGGCTCCTGCATTGGGAGTAATCTCTCCGCCGACATAGGCCTTCACTGCCGCTTCATTGATGCGGATATCGTCTCTCCATGTTCCAATTACCGACATGTCGGACCTGGCAATAGAAGCCACACATCCATTGGGGCAGCCATCAAACTTAAATTTGAACTTGTAGGGGAACGCAGGCCTGTGAAGCTCGTCCTGGTACTCCATGGTCATCTGATAGCATGTTTCCTGGGTATCATAACAAGCGAACTGGCAACGGGCCTTTCCAAGGCAGCATTCGGGGGTACGAAGGTTAGAGCCGGACCCACCCAGATCCTGGTTCAATTCATGTGTCATTTCAAAGAAAAGCGGCTCAAGGTGATCAGTTGTCGTTCCAAGAAAGATTATGTCTCCGGTGGAACCGTGCATGTTGGTCATACCGCTGCCGTGTTTTTCCCAGAGGTCGCAGAGATCAGTAAGGAATTTTGTAGTATAAAACTTGCTGGCAGGCTGGTTCACTCGGATGGTATGAAAATGAGCCACTCCAGGAAATTTCTGAGGCTGATCGCAGTACCTGCCGATAATGCCGCCACCATAACCGAAAACTCCTACGATACCGCCGTGTTTCCAGTGGGTGACCCGGTCTTGGAAGGATAGTTCCATAACGCCTAGAAAATCATTGGGGGCTTCCTTAAGAACGTGTTTGCCTTTTTCCGCCTGCTGCTTGATATCAGAAACAAAACTAGGCCACGGGCCTTTTTCCAACTCATCAAGCATAGGGGTGTTATGTTTTCCCATTAAAACTTCCTCCTCTCTCGAATAAGATTTCTTTTTCTGGACTGGTTCAAGCTTTCTTTCTTGACAGACCCCGTGGAAATATAATAACGGTCCCAAAGAAAAGCCCCTACCCTCTGGACTTACCCCGGGATTCCACGGATCCGATTTGCTGGTGGCTTTAGTGAACGTGAATGGTTCAGGTCACCCAAGCGTAGATTCGAGAGACTTTAATTCACAATAGCGTGGCAAGTCAAGAAAAAAAACTGGACATTTGAGACAAATAACGGCCTTACCGACCAGCTTTTTCCCTCTCCGCGCGCTTTACGGAAATGATCAAGAATGCGTTTGACGCTCCGTCTTACTCTTCAAAATGTTTCAGCCTTCTCTGACAGTGCAAAAAAGTATATGTGATACAAGAAGATATTGCGATGCCGTTTCTCGGATAATAGTGAACCTGTAAACCCCGGCTTTGCCGAGGTAGACGCAACTTGAAAAAAGAAAGATGTTCTCACTGCAAAATTAAGTGGAGGCATCAAGTGCCTTTAGAAAACTTTCCTCATATTATAATGAGCCCCCTTTCCCCGTCGTCCCATGATGCTTTTCCATCCGATCGACATGGACTGGAAGAATATATGACCGTTGATCTCCCCAAAGAGGGCGAGAAACTTCCTTTCCCTTTAACTTACAGCGCCTACCTTCGCGCAATTAAAAGTTTTCTTCTCGGGCACTGGGATCTTTTCCTCGAGGCGGTATCACATCGAACATCTTCCGGCACTCACAGCATTGATGAAATTGCAATAATAGCAGCTAAGCACGGAAGCGACTATCATCCTGCCCGTGTTGTCGCTCGAATCGGCGATTCTCATCGTCCAGGAAAACATTGATCAAATAGTCCGCCATCGAAGTACCTCCAAACGTTAGAAGTCGTGTGTTACAGACTGGAATGCCTGTACACGGTCCTGGCCCGGATGCTTGACTGACCAGGAATGGTCATCGGCCGAACTTTGGAGTGCCGACCTTTGAGGAATTGAACCTTTGTGTCATTCATTCTCGTGGTTACAAAGACAAAATTCATTTGACTACAGACTGGTTTAGTCACCACAATGATGGCTATGAGCCTGTCGCGTAACAGGCAGCGTTACAAACAACGCGGACTCTTAACCCCGTTTTAATAGTTCCCTTGTAGCAATTGTTGCTTCTCCCCCTTTCATCATTAGGCATCCTATCGCTCCAGTGGACCGACCATGATCATCCGATGCAGTTTGACCTTCTCGTGCTGATGGAGACCAGCGATCCGGACACTCGTTTTGACTTATTTTGCTATCAAAGTCAAATACGTCGAAATCAGGTGGTCCAGCACCATGTGAACGTCCTCCACCGGACCGTACTCCCCCTTTTCGGTTTCTATGTGGATTACATGACTTGCTATGTTCTTCATGATGCCTCCGTCAAACCCAACTAAGGCGACGGCTATTCCTCCATTCTCGGCAGCATATTCGAGGGCTTTCACCGCGTTCGGGGAATTTCCGCTCGCAGAAATGCCTACAACCACGTCTCCAGGCCGCATCAGGCTTCTCAATTGCCGCGAAAAGATGTGTTCGTACCCCAGGTCGTTCCCTAAACAAGTTATTAAAGCACTATTAGAAGTAAGACTGATCGCGCGAAATGGTATGATCCCTTCCGGCGAAGCGCAAACCCCCAGGTCATTTGCGAAATGGTCCGCGGTGGCCGCACTGCCTCCGTTCCCGAGAAAGAAAATGGCGTTGCGTCTTGATCTGGCATCAAGGAACAGGTCGATCACTCCATCCACAGCCTCGTAGTCGAGTCGTCGCAAGACTCGAATCAAGCGATCAACGTATCGGCGGGCAAATTCCGCGCTTGAACTCTTTTGTTGTGAGTCGTCGTGATGATCCGTCATGTGTCTTCTTTCCAGTCTTCAAAGTATAGGCTTTAATAATAAGACGCAACTGCCTGTATAAAATCTGTATTCTAATGAAGGCATTGCCACCGATTAACGACACTGAAAAGGAATTACGTCTGTCTTGTCGTTAACAGCAACGCAGCGTAACCGTAGAAAGGTTGCCACAACTCGATAGCAAACTCAATTCCTTTTTCCCGGTTTGAACCCTGCGCACTTTCGTGGTAACATCTCTCTGCTGCTCAGCTATTACCACTGACTCGTGATGCTGTCGGCATTCCGGTGCGCCGGCGGCAGTTGAATTCGATGAGTGCGAGGGCCTGAAGAAGGAAAAATTATGCGAGAGATCAACCCTCAGTACGTCGAAATGGTTATGTATGGAGCGAACCTTTGTCCTTTTTTCAAACTTCTTTCCATGAAACTGCTCCAATTCGATATAGGCAGATCGCACCTGCAGATTGACCTGGAAGAAAAGCACCTCCAGCCTTTTGGGGTTGTACACGGCGGCGTGTTCTCGACAATCATAGATGCCGCGACATTCTGGGCTGTTTATCCTGAGGTGGACGAGAACTCCGGGATGACATCGGTTGATTTGAAGCTCAACTACCTGGCGCCTGCATCCAAAGGAAAACTTATTGCAGAAGGACGCCGCATCAAACTGGGGAAAACCCTAGGCTTAGGCGAGGCGGAAGTCAGGGATGAAAACGGAAGGATTCTCGCTCATGGAACATCAACTCTGATCATTCTTCCTGATTTTCCGTTTCTTCACGACAGGCCCCTGCCTGCGAAGTTTATCGAGACACCGTAGTGTTCCCGCTGATTGGTTTGATACCATGGCAATGTGAGAAATCCGCGCCGGTCAGGCTCAGGGCTAATTCGGAAGAGGTCATGGAAGCGATTGCACTGGATGGACATTCACACAGTGGCATAGGGTTGCCATTTCAAGAACTTGCTTCAGAGTGGAAACGCGCGGGGATACAGGGTGGCGTTGCTTTTTCCCCTGTTGAGGAGATCTATGACCGTTACGATCCTCTCTTCAAAGATTCCGAGGATTACCGACTGAGCCGGGCTCAAGTACACCAATACCTGATTGGAGTGGCCGCTGGTCACAACGTCTATCCTTATTTTTTCGTGTGGAACGATTTTTGTCCCATTCCTGAAGGATTCGTTGGAATAAAGTGGCACAGACACCCCGGAGAACCGGCTTACTGTTACGGTTCGGAGCTGTGCAAAAACCTCTTGGAAGAGATTTGCCTTAGAAAGCTTCCGATAGTATTGGAGGAAGAATTTTCCAATACCTTGGATTTCATAGGCAGAATTGAGGGGCGGACGGTAGTCATAATCCCGCATTTGGGAGCACTCAACGGAGGCTATTTTCGCCTAAAAGCTTCTGGAGTCTTCGACAGGAAGAACGTGTGGGCAGACACGGCCCTGGCCGGTGACAGGGAAATCAGCGATTTCGCAACCACTTATGGAACCGATCGCATTATTTTCGGTTCGGATTATCCCTTCGGAGTGCCGGCGTTTGAGAAACGAAAGCTTGTCGCACACTTTTCAGGCAACGATCTCAAGGCGGTGCTGTCGGGCAATCTAGTCCGTCTGCTGGGTATTAATAGATGAGTTGACGGGCCGGATGATGTCCCCGACTCTTGACTAGACGTACCATCGTCTGATAGAAGTCAAGTCTCAATTTGGAACCCTTTCCAACAGGGAAGCGGCCGTCGCCGGTGACCGGGATAGGGCGACTTGGAGTTACTGAACCCGTCAGGTCCGGAAGGAAGCAGCGGAAGTAGTCTCGGGGGTCGGCCCCAGCCCCGATCACCGGCCGCGTTCGTTTCCATTCTGCTTGGATACTGCGTACCAATGCCTTCCTATTTGGTTCTAGCCAGAAAATATAGACCCGCCGTGTTCAGCGACGTGATTGGACAAGACCATGTTGTCCAAACGCTTTGCAACTCAATCCTCTCGGGCAGGGTCGCCCATGCGTTCCTGTTTTGCGGAGTCCGGGGGGTAGGAAAGACAACTGTTGCACGAATCCTTGCCAAGGCCCTCAACTGCCTTGGACGCTCTAAAGAAGATGCCAATCCGTGCAATAAGTGCTCATCGTGCAATGAGATAAGCAAGGGTATCAGTGTAGATGTCCAGGAGATTGACGGAGCATCCAACACCTCGGTGGACAATATTAGAGAAATCAATGAGAATATTAAGTATCCTCCGGTGAGTTCTCCCTACAAGATCATAATCATCGACGAAGTCCACATGATCTCAATCAACGCGTTTAACGCCTTGCTCAAGACACTTGAGGAGCCTCCCAGTCACGCTAAGTTTATTTTTGCCACAACAGAATCGCACAAGGTACCTGCTACGATCAATTCAAGGTGCCAGCGGCATAATTTTCGCACAATTTCGAAGCGAGACATTGTTGCAGGAATGGCTCGGATACTGGAGAAAGAAGACGTAGAAGCCTCTGAAGAAGCCCTATCGCTAGTGGCCAGAGAGGCGCAGGGCTCCTTCCGGGACGCGTTGAGCCTCCTGGATCAGGTGATAGCTTTCGGCTCGGAGCGTGTCACGGCAAACGATGTGACGGAGATCCTGGGGATCTCAGGCCATGACAGCTTGGGTCGCCTTGTCGAATGTATCCTCAACAGGGAGGGGCCGAATGCTCTCGCCCTGCTGCGTCTACTCTTTCAACAGGGCTATGACCCTCAACAGTTTGTCCTCGACCTGATCCAATACGTGCGAAACCTGGTCGTTATAAGAACGGTCGCGGCCGAGTCCCTGGTCGAGGGCATGATCGACGCGGCACAGGCAGATTTGAG
>CAINUH010000284.1 GCA_903853735.1 uncultured Desulfomonile sp.
CTCCTGGGCCGTGACTGCCTTCCCTTTGAACTTGAACGAAGAATTGCGGGCGATAACAAACAGGTTCGGGATCTTTGCCAAACTGGTGATTATCTCTTCGGTGATCCCGTCGCTGAAGTAGTCCTGTGATGGATCTCCGCTGGCATTCGCAAGAGGCAGAACCCCTACCGAAGGCTTTTCGGGTAACTTCAATGCCGCGTTATCAGCGGATGGATCTTCTTTTCGAGGCGATTTGGAACCGGAATAGATTCGCAATAGTGAGATTGATCCAATCACTAAAGCAACCACGACAATCACAGCCAAAGCTAGGCGCCATGATCCCTTCGGCTTGCTTACTATTTCCGAACCCTGCTCTTGTCCGGACTCCGGAGGTTCGGGGATACCCGTACGATCCTCTAAACGGGACGATTTCGGATCCATGATGATCTGATACACCCTCACCGGGTCAGAAATATTCTTTACCTGTTTTTCTCCAAGGTATTGATATTCCAGCGCCACCTTTTTCTTCAGTTGGTCGTATGCGGTGCCGGAAATGGCGATGCCGCCTCCATCTGCCAAACCTTCAATTCGGGCAGCAATATTGACCCCATCACCGTAAATCTTGTCACCACCTTCGATCACGTCCCCAACGTTTATCCCGATCCGGAATTCCATCTTGCGGTGGACCGGGAGCGCCTCATTGCGGACCTTGAGCACCTTCTGGAAGGCCAGGCTGCACTCGATTGCATCCACAATACTGGCGAACGCCAACAGGAACCCGTCGCCAGCCGTGTCCACCACTCTGCCTCGGTGAAGCTGGACAAGCCTTACCATTTCAGCCTTGTACTCGGTCAAGGTTTTGACCGTGGCCGCTTCATTCTCGCCCATGAGGCGACTGTATCCTTTGACATCTGCGTGTACGATGGCGGAGAGCTTACGTGTCGTCGTCACTTCGGTCATAGTTTCAACCTCAGAAAGACGGCTGCCCAAATCGAGGCGGCCGGGGAATCGCAATCTCATGAACGGAGCAGGGCGAGTATACCGATTCGCTCACAATAAGGGAACCCCAAAAGGACCTTCACCCTGACCCTTTCCCGGCCTTCTTGAGAATTAACCAAGAGACCCACATCCAAGTGAGACCTTTTTGTCTTGAGAAGAAACACGATTCGCCGTGATGTCTGATAATAGTGAAACGCTCTCGTATGGGATGGTGTAGTATCTTGTGTAAAGCTACTAACGGAATCACGTTGGCAAAGATTAATAATGCCGGCAACTAATTTTTAGAAAAATTGAGGGAAGAACGATGGACGCGATGCAAGCTATTCTTACGCGAAGGAGTATTCGCAAATATACCTCTGAAGCGGTCTCCGATGAAACAGTCAACGAACTGTTGAACGCTGCCATGAACGCGCCCACAGCCACAAATCAAGCGTGGGACTTTGTGGTCATTAGGGACCGCAGTTTATTGACCGCAGTGCGAGACTTTCACCCTCATGCGGAAATGTTGGCTCAAGCAGCTATTGCAATTGCCGTATGCGGAGATCCCACACGTGAGACGCTGAAGGGTAGGTGGATTCTTGACTGCGCAGCAGCCACGGAAAACATTCTCATCGCGGCAAACGCGTTGGGACTGGGAGCCTGCTGGGTAGGAATTTATCCAGTCGAGGAGCGGATTCAGGGGCTACGGGCGCTCCTGGGAATTCCATACCACGTTATTCCGCTCTCCATGGTATCCCTGGGATATCCAGCCGAAAAGAAGAGGCCTCCGAGCCGATTCAATCCGGACCGGATTCACGTGGAGAAGTGGGGCGTTTTAAGAGCTGTAGAGTGACCTCTGTGGC
>CAINUH010000285.1 GCA_903853735.1 uncultured Desulfomonile sp.
GATTTTCATAATCAAAGTCCACGGCCCAGTAGTCAATCCAGTCCTCGCGACTGATCGAGATTGTTATAACATGTTCGTGTTAAGAGTGCTTCGAAAAATAGCCGCGATGAACTGCCCGTGGCCACTTAACCGGTTGTTTCTCCAAAACAGGTGGTGGATTTTGGGATCTGTTGCATTTGTTGATGACACGGATTACGGTGACGGGTCAATGACATTTGAGGTAGAATGTGAAATCGGAGATGCCGGAGAAAGCCGGCGTTGCTGTTTGAATACCAGTTCGAACGCGATTTATACCGAGTAGCGTTTGTTCCTGTAACATTGGCAGGCAGGGACGCCGCCCCACTACAAGATTTTTTTCACATAGCTGGTTTTGTGACGGCGAATCGGTATTAGACGGATCTTGTATCCGGTAAAGGGGTAGTTGGCAATGTTAAGAAAGACCTTTCTCGGGATTTTGATGGTGTTGAGCATAGCCTCCATAGTGTACGGAGGATTTTTCAGGAAGTTCCTCGTTTATGACAACCTGGAAAAGTTCGATAAACTCAAGAGCGTGGGAATCATTATCAAAGTTCCGGGTTATGAACAGAAAGCTGATGATTTTAAAGTCCAGTCCCAATGGTTCACAGAACCAGAGATGGTTAATGCCATGACTTTCGATGGAGTGGGCCGATACAAAGACGGAAGGCTTATATCAAACTATCCCGACGTCAGAATGCTTAAGGGGCGTATGCCCTGCCCTACCTGAATATAGCGTTGCCGCAGTTCGCGGTAACAATCCAGGGGAGTCTCGGTGGAAAAGATAAGATTAAAGGTTCAGCTCCTTTCGGCTGTGTTGTTGAATATCGGTTTTCTCAATTGGCATTTCGTATGTTTCCCGGTTTTGAACTGCCATTCATGCCCAGTTTCGGTTTTTGCCTGTCCGCTCGGAGTGATCGGTCAGTTTGCAGGAGTGGGACTGATTCCTCTTAGCGTAATTGGGGTGGTTGCACTGGTGGGCTTAGCTGCAGGTAGGATTCTGTGTGGGTGGGCTTGTCCTTTTGGGTTCCTGCAGGAACTTCTCTACAAGATCCCTTATATAAAGTTTGAAATGCCTCCGTGGACCAGGTTCATAAAATATGCTGTTTTTTTAGGGCTGGTGGTGGTTGTGCCCATTTTCCTGACCACATCGTCTCCCCTATATTTTTGCCGCCTGTGTCCTGTGGGCACCCTAGAATCGGCAATACCATGGGCAGTCATGAAAGGGACTGCCGACGTTGTTTCGCTTTCCATAAGGTTGTCAATAGTTGCAGCACTAGTGATCCTGGCCATGGGCCACCGTCGGTTTTTCTGCAAGGTCCTGTGTCCATTGGGGGCCTGCCTTTCTTTTTTCAACCGTTTCGCAGTTGTCTTCCCGGAGAGGAGTACCGATTGTACCGATTGCGGCACCTGCAACAAAGTGTGTACGATGGAAACGACTCAAGGCAGCCAAAAATTCGGCGTTTACAATGGTCGTGCCGAAGAATGCATTTCTTGCCTTGAATGCCGCAAGAAATGTCCTACTGAGGCCATCCGCCTGTGGGGCGGTTGAGTCAGTCTCTGCTGCCCGAAACTTGAGTCCTTTCTTGACTTACCGACCGCAATTGTGCTAATTGTACTTGTAGTTTCAGAATTTTGTCGCTTCCACATGTCCATTGGAACGATTGAGAAGCCGATGCCTGACTCGTGACACGGAGCCGACACATGTTGGTCAAGTTTTGGGGAGTCCATGGCAGCCTCCCTCGGCCAGGATATTCCACCCTCAAATTCGGCGGTAACACCCCCTGTGTGGAAGTTCGTTGCTCGGACACCCTCGTGATCTTCGATGCCGGCAGTGGAATTCGCGAACTGGGAGAGGACATGGCACACCGCCAAAGATTGAGTCCCGACCCGGACGCCCCCATCAAAGGACACATTTTCTTTTCACATCTGCACTGGGACCACGTGCAGGGTTTTCCTTTTTTCGCCCCCGTTTCCAAGAGTTGCAACGAGTTTCATCTGTATGCCGGCAAAGGACTGAAGTACACTGTCAATCGTATAATGAGCGATCAGATGAACCACCCGAATTTTCCGATCTCTCTTGAGGATCTGGAAGCATCAATTTTTTTTCACGACTTAAACAGCGGCGACCAGATACGGATTAACGACGTGGTTATTCAGACCAGAGAACTCAATCATCCGGGTGGAAGCTTTGGTTATCGTCTGCAGAATGGCGAGAAAGTGGTTGTATACGCCAGCGACACTGAAATTGTGGGAGACACTGACCCCCGGGTGGTGGAACTGGCTCGAAAAGCCGACGTAATGATTCACGATGGAATGTTCACTCCGGAGCAGTACCTCGGAATCGGACAAGATTTCTCCCGGGAGTCCTGGGGGCATAGCACGTGGGAAGGCGCAGTGCGAACTGCTCTGGCCGCGTCGGTCAAACACCTGGTACTATTTCACCACGGAAATGATGACAAGACAGTCCAGGAAATTGAAACAAAAGCAAGGCAAACATTCCCCAAGACTACCGCTGCGTATGAAGGGCTGGAAATAGAGCTATGAGACGGCCCTACACTTAGTTCTTGTATCCCTCATGAGCGAAGTCCTCCTGCTTATCGAGAAAACCTTGAACTCGATCTTTGCCGCTTCAGCAAGTTAAGACAATCATAAGACATTTATTCGCACACAATTTTTGTGCGCTGTGCTCCTCTTACATGTTACTATCAGTTAATTATTGTAGTGGGGCTAGGTTGTATAGGCCGGAGCAATTTCAGCTAAAGGAACGTCCTCGCAACTAATCTGTTTTTCGGGAGCGACCAGTGAGTACA
>CAINUH010000286.1 GCA_903853735.1 uncultured Desulfomonile sp.
CCTCCATATTGTATCAAGCGATCACCAGTCCCTTGAGTGGCGGACCGCACCAAATTCTGATCCCATGTACGCACGTGTGAACGGGAAAAATAGCATGTGGCTTAATCTGGTAAACGGTATGGCCATTAGCATGAATGCTCCGGAAATCATGTGGATGACGACCATGGTTTCGTATTCGAACCACTGCCTATGTGCCATGAAGCCAGTGATAAAGGGGGCCGCGGCAATGGCCAGGAGCAGATAGTCCGATGCAAACGTAACGAACCTGACTTCTGGGAGCATCCAGCGGCGTACGAGAAAGAAAAGGGCCGCCAGAATTACCACAATTGTTAACCAATCTGCTGCTCGCTCAGAAAAAGTTCCCCATTTCAGCCCCCATGAAAAAGAGAACATCACAACATGAGCGGTGAGGAATATGGGAATCAGGACCAGACATACATGGAAAGCAAAGGTGATGATGGTGGTTTCGTAACGAATCCGCATGTTCTTCGAAGCAAACGGTATTACCCAGTGAATCAGTGATCGGAGACCATACTTGAAGCTCATGTAAGGGTACACGACCTTGTCCTTCGTGGCTGATCTCAGCATCCTTACGACCTGATACACCATCCCGCCGACGAAAACGATGAACGCCACCCAAACCAGGGGACCACTAGCAAAATCGTACATTGGTGATCTCCTCTGCCATTAACGAAGAAGTTCCGTGATCGTAATGATTTTTCGGTATAGTCTACCGAATTCCAAAGCTTTCATAAGAAGCCGCGAGCCATCAGGGCTAAAAACCGGATCCCACAGCTTGGCACAACCAAGCGATACAACCTTGCCGTTCATAACCATGTAGAATTCTTTTCCCTGGACCGCTCTTGCCGCCACGTTCTCTCCATCGGGGCTGAAAACAGGGTCCCAGATCATATCGAAATCCTCGTGCCACGGAATGCCGTCCACAGCGATGGTCCAGCGGTTATTTTCCTTGACCACAGCGGCCACTCTCTGCCCATTCGGGCTGAAGATAGGAGACAGAACCACGTCTCCAAAAGTAGTTTTCCAAAGATCCCCGTCCACGGCCACGGTCCATCGACCAAAGGTCGGAGCTACAATCGCTGCCAGTCTTATACCGTCAGGACTGAACGTCTGATGCCACACCTGAACAAAAGATCTTCCCCAAAGAGGCATTCCATTTATCAGAAGCTTCCAACCCTCCGAGGTGAGACCAGGCGCAACGACGTCGTTGCCGGCAGGAACGAAAACCGGTCGCCACACGGCCCTTAAAGGTGCATCCCATGGGATGGCGTTCACCGCGATATTCTGAAGCCCAGGCTCAATACGTACTTCAGCCGCCACGTTCATCCCGTCGCCACTGAAGGCACAGTCCCATACGTTGAGAAATTTTGGGTCCCAGGGTTCACCATTTACCGCCAACCCCCAAAGTCCTTTATTGAAAGTGAAGATGTCTCCTTCTGAAAGCGGCTCTAGTTGAACATTTGCTGCAGTGTTACAACCATCGGGACTGATTTCGCAGCTTCTCATCTGAATGAATTTGTTCACCCAAGGTTCTCCGTTCAAAACCACACTGTAGCCCTTCGAGGTCCTGGTGTTCGCGGCTACTCCGCTTCCATCACGGCTGAATCTCAAATTCCATACATAATCATATCTTTCTTCCCACGGCTCGTCTTCCTGAATCACGGTCCATTGGTCATCATTCATGGCAATACATGCGAGCCGATCGTCGGGACTAAATTGCAGTGCCCAAACTTTTTCAAAAGTATTTGTCCAAGGCTCTCCATTCACACATACGGTGAGAGAATCATCGTCCATTTTCACTATCGCAGCGACCCTCTCTCCATCCCGACTCACCACCAATTCCTGAACCTCAGAAAACTTTTCCCGCCACTCATCCAGATCGGCTATGATCTTTGACGGAATCTCCCAGTCCCAGGCGCTGTTCAATTCCCCATGTGCCACTTGTTCCATGAACTCCTCCAATTCAGGGGAGATTTCTTCCAGATCTTGTCCGAAAGCCAACCTATGGTTACGTCCACCCGGTTTATTATCCGAACAAATCAGCATTGGTTTTAGGAGGAACAACGCCTTCGTCGCCCTTCTTTTTTGTCTCAGCTTCCTGATCCGACTCGCGATGTTCACGGTCAAGGGCTTCTCGGAGTTCTGGTGAAGGAAGTATGATGGTGAAGGTGCTTCCCACGCCTTCCTCGCTGTCAAAGGAAATCTCTCCACCGTGTTCCATGACGATCTTGTTTGTCACCATGAGTCCCAGTCCTGTCCCACGGCTCCCTTTCGTGGAGTAGAAGCTGGTGAAGATTTTTCGCTTCGTTTGTTCGCTCATGCCAACACCGTTGTCGGAAACCTGGAAGATCAAGTTACCTTCTTCGTTTTGCCCGGTCTTGACCAGAATTTGGTGAGTGGTGTCCTTTTTGTCGATTTCACAGGCATCCATAGCATTGGCCACCAGATTGGAAAGACAAGCATGAATTCCACGTTGGTCGATGAAAAGTTTCCCTGCTTCGGGATCGAAATCCCTCTTGATCACGATGCCTTTATCCTGCGACCTTATTTCAAATAGTACGCAAACCTCTTCAGCCAGAAAATTGGGATCGGTCTCCTCGTATTCAGGCGTTCTCGCCCTGGAATAGCCAAGCAGGTCCTTGACAAGGATCGATATACGGCCGATATTATTTTGAACCATCCTCCAACCACGTTGGAGCAATTGATCGTCCTTGTCTTCTAAAGCTGTATCGACAACATAAACGCCTCCTTCAAGGCCAGTCAGAATGTTCTTGATGCCGTGGGCGAGGCCGGCCACAGTTTGGCCAACCACGGCTAACCGATCGGAAGCTCGCTTCTCAAGTTCTAATTTCTTGAGCATTCGAAGATCCTGGAAAAACCCTACCGCACCGGCCGTTTTCTCCTTGTCGAAGAGGACGAACCCTGAGAAACGCACAGGCATCGACTCACCGCCCCTCGAGATGACTGTCGTCTCCTGCGCAATGAGTCGGTGGTTCTCGATCTCACGGCCCAACTGGCAAGCCAAAATCATTTCTACAAACTGCTTTGGAAAATATTTCACCAAAGCAACGTCGCCGATAACTTCTTGGGCAGGGTAACCAAAGAGATTTTCAGCAGCAATATTGTAGATATTCACGCGTCCTTGTTCATCAGTCGCAACAATGCCATGGATAGAACTCTCGATAAGGTTGGTCTGGAAATCTTTGGATGCCTCCAATGCTCTTCGCAGTCTTACTCTGTCTCCGGTGTCTACGGCGATTAGCATGGCGTAGAG
>CAINUH010000287.1 GCA_903853735.1 uncultured Desulfomonile sp.
AGATACACTCTGCGACGAAAAAAAACCCTTGGTCATTAAGCCTGTAACGCTGCCCCAGGCAGTTATCTCCTTCGCCATTGAGCCTAAAGCAAAGGGCGATGAAGACAAAATCACCCAGAGCTTAGCGCGGCTGGCAGAAGAAGACCCAACCCTTTCGGTTAACCGGGACGCCCAGACAAATGAGTTTCTCATATCAGGAATGGGACAGGTACATATCGAGGTCACTGTCGAGAAGCTCAAGAGAAAATTCGGGGTCGATGTCAACCTGAAAACGCCCAAGGTGCCTTACAAAGAAACTATTAAGGGTAAGGCCAAGGTAGAAGGCAAGCTAAAAAAACAGACAGGTGGGAGAGGACAATTCGCGGTGGCATGGTTGGATCTGGAGCCTAGACCAAGAGGCTCGGGATTCGAGTTTGTGGACAAGATAGTCGGTGGAGTTATTCCCAGGCAGTACATTCCTGCGGTGGAAAAAGGTGTGATCGAGGCCATGGGTGCTGGTGCGCTTGCCGGGTACCCCGTCATAGACGTCAGAGTGACCGTGTTTGATGGGAAATACCACGATGTAGATTCGTCGGAACAGGCGTTCAAGATAGCCGCGTCCAAGGGTTTCAAGAAGGGCGTCCTCCAGGCCAATCCTGTTCTCCTGGAACCTATCATGAACATGGAGGTCATTGTTCCTGAAGACTGCATGGGCGATGTCATGGGTGATCTCAATTCGCGGCGGGGCCGCATAAGTGGAATGGACGCACAAGGCGGAAGCCAGGTAATCAAGGCCCAGGTGCCTATGGCCGAGGTATTGAAGTACGCTTCCGATCTGACCTCCCTCACCTCCGGAAGAGGCTTGTTTTCAATGGAATTCTCACATTACGAAGAGGTCCCGGGAAATATTGCCGAAAAAATAGTCGAGGTTTCGGGTAAGAAAACTGAAGACGAGGATTGATTTTGAATGATGGAGAGCAACCTATTTTGAGCGAGGTCACATGTCTAAAGGCACAATCGTAGCAGTTTGCACGAGCCGCAAGAAGGGAACGCCCAAGACGGATGTCGGTTCCGGTTTCCTTGAAAAGGGCTATGGTCTGAGAGCAGATGCCCACGGCGGCGATTGGCATCGTCAAGTGTCACTGCTGTCCAAGGAACAGATTCAAACCATGAAGGCCAAGGGACTGGAAGTCGGGCCCGGCAGCTTTGCGGAGAATTTGACAACCAGTAATTTCGACCTCGGTTTAGTACGGGTTGGGGATCGCTTGCGTGTTGGAACATCCGCCCTACTGGAAGTTACTCAAATTGGCAAGGAATGCCATACGCGCTGCGCCATCTACCACAAGGTGGGTGAATGTATAATGCCCGAACAGGGCGTTTTTACTAGAGTGATCGAAGACGGCGCGGTAAGGGTTGGTGACTTCATAGAATTGGACCTTCACGAGCCAGATTGATAACAAATTACGCACCTATCATAACAATAGTCAATTATTACCTAGTTGCTTTTATTTGTTCAAGTATTTTACTAATAAAATCATTTAATTCCAGGTCGCCGTCTTGGCACTGGACTTGCAAGATCAGTTGTGGAAATGTTTATTTCGAAAGGAGATTTCATGCCTTTCACAAATGATGATCCGGAAAAACTCTCAAGAATAGAGATTATGCTGATGAAGGAAATGGGCCCGGACGGCCGCATAATGGTTCGCAGTATAGACAAAATCCACGCTCGTACGGGTCTGAATTACGCGATACTTTCCGAGATGGCCCGCAGATTACAGAAAAGGAATCATCAGCGGGCCACGGCCTGAAGTGTGGACTGCCAATTTCTTGCACCGGCCCCTTTCGTCAGAAAGGGGCCTTTTTGTTTCGTATGGTGGCTGATTTATTCTCAGGAAATACAAAGAGAGGAACAATAACCCTATGGTCTCGTCTCGGCACCAGGTAATCTATCATCAACGTACACAAGTCTACCTGTCGCCAGTGCATCAAGGTAATTGACGCCGGGTAGGGTCATGATATAGGCTACATCTAGAGACGTAAATTTGAACTATTGAGAGGAAGAAGATCATGGGAGCCAAAAAAATCTTGATGCTGGTTGGGGATTACGTTGAGGATTACGAGGTTATGGTACCGTTTCAGGCATTGTTAATGCTAG
>CAINUH010000288.1 GCA_903853735.1 uncultured Desulfomonile sp.
CAAAAAAAGGTGAGACAGGAACATCAGCGCCTTCCTCTGAAGCGCAGGTCACTGAACGTGCGATGGCTGGGGACAATGCCCAGAACGGCGGTATCGATCTGACTCGCGACAAGATGGGGCTTCAGGTTCAGAACGAGGGCCAAGGCGTTCAGTTCAATTTTGATCCGGCTATGATTCAGCAGTTGCAGAACGCCTCCGGTCTTACCCCGGTTATCATCGACATTCAGCCGATGACAACGACTGTTCCGATGTTCCTGGGGCTGAATGACGGTGCGGATAAGATGGCTGCTGTTCGCTGAACTTGAGAATTAGGGATTTTAGGGCCTTCGCTTGGCCAAGTATTTATAGCCGGGCGAAGGTTTTTCAATTATAATTGCCCGCATATGAAGAGATATGTTCTGAAGGGAGTCTTGGATAGATGTTAAGGGAAACAGAGACAACTGAGTTCAAGAAATCCACCGCCGAGCTGAAGGCAGGGGTCGTTTCGGTCGTGGCGATGCTTAATAAGCACGGCCGGGGAGAGGTGTATTTCGGCATTGATGAGATCGGCTAGGTCCTGGGGTTGACCATTGGTGCGACGACGCTCAGGGATGTGACACAGGCGGTGGTGGATAACACCGAGCCAAAAGTCTTCCCGAATGTCGATGTCAAAAAGATCGACGGAAAAGACTGTGTTGTGATCGAGGCCAAGGGAGCCAATGGCCCTTATATGGCTTATGGTAGGGCGTACGTGCGCGTTGGTGAGTCGGATAAGGCGATGAGTGCCCACGAGCTTGAGACGCGGATGCAGAACAAGAAGAAGTTCCTCTGGGAAAGTGAGATCTCTAGAAAGACACTTGCTGATGTCAATGAAGGCGTGGTCAAGGACTTCATGCGCAAGGCAAAGGCGGCCAAGCGCATCGACTTTGATTTTGTGGATGTGAAGACGACGCTTAATAAGCTTGGGCTTCTGGATCGGGGTCAGTTGACTAAGGCGGCGGAAGTTCTTTTTTGTGACGAGAGCTCCATGGAAGTTCAGGCAGCCATTTTCGCCGGGACGGATAAGATGACCTTCCTGGATATAAAGTCGTTCAAAGGGAATCTTTTCAGTCTCCGTCAGCAGGCCGAGATCTATGTCAAAGAACATATGAAGTGGCGTGCTGTGATCACGAGCGGCCCGCGTGAAGAGATCCCGGAGATTCCTGTCGATGCTCTTCGGGAAGCCATTGGAAATTCATTGTGCCACCGGGACTTCGCCAACCCTAAGGGGAATGAGGTTGCCATATTCAAGGATCGGGTTGAGATCTATAACCCGGGCTTCTTTCCTGACGGGGTAAATCCTGAAGATTTCTTCAGTGGCCATGAGCACTCGATTCTTCGTAATCCTTTAATTGCCGAGACAATGTATAAATCGAAAGACATCGAGCGCTGGGGAAGCGGCATCAAGCGCATCCATGATGAGTGCGCGTCCGCGGGCGTCAAGGTGGAGTTCAGGAGGCTCAAGACGGGCTTTGTGGTGATGTTCTACCGGCCCAGGTGGGAAGAAGGCGAAGGTTTGAAGGACAAGGGTAAGGTGAAAAGTAATGGGAAAAGTAAGGTGAAAAGTAATGAGAAGGTCGTCAGTCTTATGGCCAGCAATTCCGCGATTACTGTCCCTGAAATTGCAGAATCGCTGGGGTTAAGCCTTGCTGGCGTTGAGAAGATCATTCGTGTTTTGAAGCGGCAGGAACGGCTGCGTCGCGTTGGCCCGGACAAGGGCGGGCATTGGGAGGTTGTGGGGTAAATAATCGGGATTATTTGGACGATGAGGATGTTGGTGTTAATCAGTTTATATACCCATAGCTCCCTGTAATCGTTAATTGATTGCGGGGGTTTTTGTTTGAGGGAACCAGTGAAAAAGCCAAAACTTATGCCTGCCTTTCCGGTGGAGGTGGCAAAAAGGCAAGAAAATCAGAGAATGGGCGCGAAGGTGTATTCTCTTGTGAGTCCTATACCACAGAGAGGAAATAGTTTTTGGTATAGCGGTGATGTTGCGCGCATTGCTCACGCCGGGCCAGAAGGGCTTAGGGGGCTTGTTCTTGTTGCCCAGGGGGAGATCGAAATAGTGTTTATAGATGAACCGGATAGAATCTATAGAGGGGACGATGCTGTTCAGGAGGCTTTACGCAGAGGGTATATAGATACGGATCTCGTCGAAGAAGGAAAGGGAACCGGCGGCAAGGTTAAAGAATGGAAAAGGAATAACTATTTCCAGTTTGGATGCGAGAGTCCAAAATGGACGGGGCGCATTTATATTGGCCTTAAAGACGGCGGGGAAATCTTCAGGGACTATAATCAGGCTGTTGATAGGGGCAGGGACATTATTACTGATTGCAATAAGTGGTTTAAGTATACAAGCTCTCTGAAGTGATCGTAATTATTTTTGACTTATGAGTAGCGTCAACTATACTATAACCATAGTTAAAGGATAGTTATGCTTGATACGGAAAAGAAATATA
>CAINUH010000289.1 GCA_903853735.1 uncultured Desulfomonile sp.
CACTAATGCAGAATAAATTATTCCTTAACCCCAACTCCTGTGGTTTTATTAGGGTCTGGACAATATAGCAGTTCTCGAAATAAGTTCCGATTGTCCGTTAGATGCAAGCTGTTTCTCACGAGTGTTGAGAGATCGCTTGGCCGGGCTCGCAATGAGGCCTTCACGGATTACGGTCAGATGGAAGCAGTCAAGATGGGAGCATACGACGTCGTTGAGGTAGACCGTGGCAGGTGTATCGGCTGCGGCTTGTGCGTATCCACCATGCCCCGGCGACGCTATATCGCTGCGATTGAAACCTGCGTCCGAACGCCGTGAACCCCCTCATTGAGGAAACTACGTTCTTTACTCCGCCGGTAAGGTCATAATAATGACAACGACCCCATTCCTCGTTTTGTGGTTGCAAAGTTCAAGTATTTTGGCTAATTCAATAGGGGGGAGAGAGAATCTTTGACCTGATTAGAAGGGATTGGCGTACCACCCCAGATTACGGACCACATCTCCCCTTTTGCACTTCCTCCGTCACATTCCATGCAATCGGTATCCGTAGGCACGTAATGCGCCGGGTAAAACCGCCGCATAATTCCGGATCTAACCCTAAAAGGGGGGGACCACGGTGAACGCTTACATATTTCTGACCTTTGAACGTCGGTTCAGAGTAACGGTGCATGCGGCAAAGTACGAGGTGAACAATGCTTCAGTCATCCTGGCTGATAGTGCAGGCTGTTTGCCTGGAATCAATCCCAAGACCGCGCATAGGTAGGGTCCCCGAGCCGAAACTGGTGATGGACTCGGCATCCGGCGTGGCGGCTTTCGACGCGGCGGGTGCTATAGACGGCCCCAGCGCTTCTCTTTATCTAGCCATCGCCGCGGCTGCCGGCCCGGTCATCGCCGGTAGCCGCTCCGTGGTCGACTTAGGCTGCGGCTCCGGCCGACTGCTCCTGCATCTCGCCCGACTGAACCCCGTGGCTCGCTTCACCGGGGTTGATCTGTCGGAGCCCATGTTGAGCCGGGGCCAGGTGAATGCCGGCCAGTCCCACCTCGATAACGTCACCTTTACCAACGGGGATATTACCGACCTGAAAGGATTTGCCGACGACTCGGTGGACGCGGTGATCTCGTCGCTGGCCTGCCATCACCTGCCCGATCCAGCGTCTTTGGACCGGGCGTTCTCTGAAATGCGGCGCATACTGAAACCCGACGGAAAGCTGTTCGTGTTTGACCTGGTCCGCCCTAAGTTCCAGCACACCGTTGATGTCTACGCGGCCTTGACTAGAGCGAGCGATGCCGAGCTATTGAGAGACGTCAAGAATTCGATGAGGGCAAGCTTTTCGCCGCAGGAAGTCGAGCGGAGCGTGGAAAAACACTTCGGCCGTTCGGTGCAGATGGTCGCCACGCGGGTCTTTCCCCTTTACTGGTGGGTCCAGTCTCCTCCCGCACAGAACTGGCGAGATACCGTCGCGGTGGATTACCTGACCCAGACGGAAAAAGACATGAGCAGACACAACCGAGCCAATTACGCCGCTCTCCAACTACTGTTCCGCCTCAGCCGAATCAAACCAGGATTTCGTTCATGACAGAGCGCGTCACGTTGACCTACTATGCTGATTTCCACATGAGACCTGAACAGCATAGCCCATTCGTATTGTAAAGCTAATACGGTGACATAACACTAGATTAGATGAGTAGGAGTTGAGGAAGACAGATGGATGTGAGTTTTTAGTCCTTT
Organism: uncultured Desulfomonile sp.; assembly: GCA_903853735.1. Next base: position 1,727 of record CAINUH010000289.1, read on the forward strand.
CATATCCTTCGTCCTGCCGGAATCCGGTGCCTATTGACAAACCAGATAGCCACAGTTAACACGTTTCAAACAGATATAAACTGAATTGTGTTTCAAAGGAGAGTGAACATGAAAAGAATACTGTTGATAGTCCTTGGGATGATTATGCTCATGGCACCTTTCGGCTATGCGGCTGAAGAACCTGCTGCTGCACCAGTACCACAACAGGCTCCCTCAGTGGCTCCTGTTCCACCAGTTGCTGAAGAACCTGCTGCTGTACCAGCACCACAACAGGCTCCTTCAGTGGCTCCTGCTCCACCAGTTGCTGAAGAACCTGCTGCTGCACCAGTACCACAACAGGCTCCTTCAGTGGCTCCTGCTCCACCAGTTGCTGGTTCTGAGACCTTAGCCATCGGTGTAGCGGTTACAGAGTTGACAAATGTAGTCAATGGCTGGAGCGTCAAGAAGAAAATCCTCGGTAAGCACGTCTATAATGACACGAAACACAAAATTGGCAAAGTAGATGACATCATCATCGGTCCAGATAAGGCTGTAACCTATGCGATTATTGGAGCAGGCGGATTCCTGGGCATTGACAAGAACGACGTGGCCATCCCCATAAAGCAACTTAAGATTGAAGACGGCAAGTTCATCTTGCACGGGGCTACCAAGGAAGCCCTAAAGAAAATGCCTCCCTTTAAATATGTCAAGTAAAGTGGAGATTCTGAGGGCTGCGGGGAAGATGGTGATGAAGAAGAGTGCCGGACCACCAGCAAATTCATAAAGGAACGGATTTGAACCTACAGCCCAAATCTATTAATTTTTTCAAGGAATTAGCAGTTTGAGATTTCTGATGATAGTCGCAGTGTACCGGTGGAACGTGCTACGAGATTCAGGCATGTAAAAACCAAACCCGCTGTGGGGGCAGCGGGTCAGGCTAAAATTGAAGAATGGGAGCCATTGGCTTGAGGTCTTTCAAATATAGTTATAGAGGCTACCAACTGCTCAGAATTCCCCCGTAGCGAATTATGGCAACCAAGACCATTACCAACACCATACCCACAAAGAAGACCAGCCAACCTACGAGCACAATGATTATGACACTTGAAGGAAACTGACGCCGTTTGCGCGACCATGCTCTGCAAGAATTACGACGGGACACTGTAGGGCACCGAATACGAGGAGAGACTTATGAATCTGGACGATCATCCCACGGTTCAATGGTACCGTCAGAGGGAAACAACCCGACCCGACTCTGATAGGTCAACGCAACTTGATCCACAACTACTCAGGAGATTGTGCATTGAGGCAGGAGCAGATGACGCGGGTTTTGTGGAAACAAAACGACTCGCAATCGCTGATCAGATGACTGATCTCATGGCAGTGTTTCCAACCAACAGATCGCTAATTTGCACAGTACATCGCCTCAACCATGAGAACTTGAGAACCATTGCTCATTCCGTGACCAACCTGGAATTTCAACAGGCATGGAAAAATGCAAACCAGACAGCGCGTACTATTGCCTTTCGGTTACAGGAACTCGGAATTCGTGCCCTAAACGTGCCGGTTGGATTCCCCATGGAAATTGATCGATGGCCCGACAGAATGTGGCTCTCCTGTGACAAGATTA
>CAINUH010000290.1 GCA_903853735.1 uncultured Desulfomonile sp.
TACATGTTTTACCTGGATTCTTCACCAAAAAAAGTGGCATTCGCGATTTATAGAATCGGCTGAATGTGAACACAGTGGCCGGAGATCTATTTTGCAATCACGCTAGCCGGTAGCTTCCTGGTTAGGATGTCTACCGCCTCTTCCACCATCTCCTCCAGAACCTGCCGTGCGGGCTTAATATCGTGGATTAGTCCGGATACCTGCCCGGCGAGACCACCCACATAGTCGGTCTTGTTGGTCTCGATGAAGCCCCAAAGGAGCGCAGAAGAAATTAGGACCTGAGTAGGAAAGGGGAGGGGATCAAGACCCGATGCGTCCCACAACCTGTGATACTCATTCAAGCTCGCTCGTAAGGTCTTACCGGAATAAGCAGTGCTGACACGGGTATCCTCATCGGTTGACTTCAGAATTCGTTGCTTGTTGACGTCCAATGCGCCTCCTTCATCACTTGCCAGAAAACGCGTACCAACCCAAACGCCAATGCAGCCCATGGCCAATGAGGCCGCAAGGCCCCGGCCGTCTCCGATACCGCCGGCGGCCAAAACCGGTACTGGCGCAGCAGCGTCGATGGCCTGAGGGAGCAGGGCCATTGTCCCAATCCTTCCCGTGTGGCCACCCCCTTCATGTCCCTGGGCTACAATGAGATCCACGCCTGATTGAGCCATGCGGCGGGCATTTTTTGAATTACCGGTAATCCCTAGCACCTTCATTCCGGCTGCATGAGCTTCCTCCACCATGAATCCGGGATTTCCGAGACCTGCGCAAAAGAGAGGGACTCGTTCTTCTATACAAACTTGGATGGACTCCTTTGGACGGTTGGTGGTGGTGTCCAACTTTATCATGACGTCCACATCAGGGAGTCCCATTTCAGCTCTCACTTTCTCTATCCACTCCCTGTGTGACTCGGGAAGCTTCTTCAGCACCTCACTGAGTGGAAGTTCTTTTGCGCCACCGCCCGCCGGAAGGGCCACGCTCTTGGGCAGCAGCAGATCAACTCCAAACGGCTTGTCTGTCTGCGTCTTAATCTCCCGTATGGCATCGCGGAGTTCCTCCACCGAAAAGCCACTTCCCCCAAGGACCCCAAGCCCTCCAGCCTCTGAGACAGCCACAACCAGTTCCACAGGAGCGCCGGTCTTTTCACCTATCAGCGTGGGGCCCATTCCTGCGCTTAGGATTGGATATTCGATTCCCAAGATGTCGCAAAGCTTTGTTTGCAGTGTTCTTTTTCCCATTATTGTCTCCTTCCACCAGAACAAAAAGCGTCTCGGATAAAGTCCAGTATTCCTCCTGCGCGGCTAAACTTGGAGCCGTCAAGCGTCGGGATTACATTGGTTTGTAGAATAGCATTCAGTTCCAAAGAAAATCTAGTTCTAATTTTGCTCTGATCGCTGTCTGGTTATCGGCACAATCAATTGTCTGATTAGCTGACGGTATCACCACAGGATGCCTACGTTTTTGGACCCTCAGCGGCGTTAACTTGGTCTGTTCTTTGACCGAAAACTTCTTCTAAAGCCACTATGCCTCCAATCACACGAAATCCGCTTTCCTCTGTCTGGAAAGAACTCAATGTGGGTTCGAAAGCCCCTTTGCTCCAATCTAGCCTCGACTGATTCACCGTTCAGTCATCGTCCAAGAATGTTATTCGGAAACAAAATACTTTACAGTGCTGTTAATGTGGTGTTAGACTAATTTTGTCAAGATCGGGAGAGTCTTTATCTCACCAATTCATCGTCATTGAACAGGATTCAGATTCCATGCAGTCAGTCAGCGGTAATGTGAGCGATGATGTTGAGCCAAGCCGGCAAAATGGCTCTGCCTCGGCGACAAAATGGAAGATCCTGGCGGCGGCGGAAGAAGTGATGTCGGAGAAGGGCTTTGCCTCCTCATCCATTTCTGAGATCGCTCGTAAAGCTAATGTGACCGATTCAGTTATTTACCAGTATTTTAAAGGCAAGCAACATCTTCTCTTTTCGGTGCCCGGCGAAAAATTGAAAAACCAGTTGGTTCTGTTGAAAGAGCATCTCGCAGGAATGCGTGACGTGCAGAGCCAACTGCAAAAAGTCATGTGGTTGCAACTCCGATACCATGACGCCCACCGTGGTTATGCGCGGTTGCTGCTTTTGGAATGCCGATCATTTGAGGCGTTTTATTCCAGTCCTGCGTATGAGATCCTGCGCGAATACACCCGTATAGTGTCTTCAATATTAGCTCGGGGAGTCAAAGAAGGAAGATTTCGCGCTGATGTCCCTATTCGGCTTATGCGTGATGCGATTCTAGGGACCCTGGACATGGTAACCATCAGCAATCTGACAATCGGAGAAGGGGAGTCGGGCGAGTCGGATTTCGAAGATGTCGTGAATCTGGTGGATTCCATGATTCTCGCGAATAGTCCGCTGGAAGGCGCGCGAATAAACCGTTTGGACGCCATATTTGACGCGGCGAAAAAAGTCTTTGCAGAGAAAGATTTTGCCAAGGCGACCATATCCGAGATTGCCAGTCTGGCGGGCGTAGCTGATGGGACAATTTACGAGTATTTCCAAAGCAAGGAAGATATTCTTCTTTCTATAGCCAAAAACCGACTCGGCTCCTATATGGAGAAGGTCACTGGCGCATTCGACATCAAGAGCCCGGATCGCAAGCTTCGCAGACTGATCAAGTACCATTTTTCCAGTTTCTTGAGTGACCAAGAGTTCCTGAAAGTGTTTCTTCTGCGACTCCACGTCACCGAGAGGTTCTACACGTCCGAGGCCTTTGAAGTATTCCGCAACTACTGCACATTAATCGAAGACGTCGTAGAGGAGGGGAAAGCCGCCGGTGTTTTTCGTGGCACGGTCAATTCCAGAGTTTTCCGCAACATGTTTCTCGGCGCCTTTGGCCATATGGCTATGCGATGGCTAATATTACGTGAACCGGCTCAAGTGGACAGGATGGAGGAGATTGAGCAAGTAACCGAGCTTCTCACATCAGCAGTTATGGACAGCCCTTCTCATGAACGGGCGCAATAAGAATGGCAGGGTCGTTGTACTGCCGAGAACAACAGATGCCGGCGATCGGGCCCGGCGAAAGGAGTGGATGAGGATGAAAACTGACTTCAATCATGTGAGAGTAGAAGTTCAGGATGGCGTGGCAGTGCTCTTCATGAACAACCCACCGGTAAACCAGCTCTCGAAGCGCTTCGTAAAGGAATTGGCCGAAGCTATTTCCAGCGGCTTCCATGACTCGGACGTCAAAGGAATCGTGCTGACTGGAACAGGAAAAAATTTCATAGCAGGCGCGGACCTCACGGAAATTTATAAATTCACAGGGAAAGAGCCCTTGCCGCCTAGAGTGGAGACCATGTCGGATTTTCTCAACCAAATCGAGACGGGACCAAAGCCTGTGATAGCGGCAATCAACGGCAATGCGCTCGGAGGAGGGCTTGAGATTGCCATGGCATGTCATTACCGGGTAGCCTCCACGGGTGTCCAGCTTGGGCAACCTGAGGTCAAGGTCGGGCTTATCCCTGGAGCCGGTGGAACTCAACGCTTGCCGAGACTCGTAGGTTTGCCCAATGCCTTGGAAATGATGACTACCGGCAATCCAATCACCGCCGAAAAGGGGTTTGTCAGACGACTCATCGACGAAATAGCTGAACCTCAAGATTTAATGAACGTGGCTATTGGCGCAGCGCGTAAGTTTGTATCAGGGTCCCTGTCGCTTAATAACAGGCGGACGCGCAATCGAAACAACCGACTTCCAAGCGCCAGTGAACTAAAAGCTGTTGCCGACGGCGCAAAGTTCATGGCCATGACCAAAGCAAAAGGCTATCTTGCGCCATTTAAAGTTATTGAAGCGGTAGAAAGAGGCCTCACCTTTGACATTGAAGCCGATATTCGAAGAGAGGGAGAGCTTTTTGTCGAATGTGCTATCTCGGATGTGGCCAAAAACCTCATCGGCATATTTTTTAATACCAGGGCTGCCGGTCGGCTCCCGCGAATTGAAGGTATTAAACCGGCCCCGATTCAAAAGGCGGTGATGCTGGGTGGCGGAGTCATGGGTTCAGGGATCGTCAACCTTTTGCTCAAAGGCGGCTTCGACACGGTTCTATGGGACATCAACCAGGAGGCTCTGGATAGAGGCATAGCGTCCATTAGAAAAACCTTCGATTATCCCATCAAGCAGAAAAAAATGACCCAGGCTGATCTGGAGTTAATGCTGAAAAAGCAGTTCAAAGCGACAACATCTCTTGAGGACGCGAAAGACGCGGACCTGATCATCGAAGCCGTGCTCGAAGATATGAATGTCAAGCAGGGCGTGTGGAAGAAGCTCGAAAAGATCTGTCGACCCGAATCTATATTTGCCACGAATACCTCTGCTTTGCCGATTACCGAGATAGCTTCAGCGCTCAATGACCCAGGGCGAATGATTGGCCTGCATTTCTTCAATCCGGCTCACCGCATGCAGCTCTTGGAGATCATTTGCGCCAAGAAAACGTCAGACGAAACATTGGCGACTTGTGTGGCGTTCGCTCGAAAGATCAAAAAAATTCCTGTCGTGGTAAATGACGCTCCTGGATTTTATGTTTCCAGACAACTCGGCGGGCTTTTTGGTGGGTCCGTATATTTGGTCGCCGATGGAGTAAACGGGAACCAAATAGAAAAGGCTATGAAAGATTTCGGGATGCCGATGGGACCGGCGGAGCTTGCCGATCTTACCGGCATAGACATCAACCATCACGTTAACAAGACGTTCGAGCGAGAGTTGGGTGAAAGATATATGATCCATCCTCTTACGGAATTAATTTATCAAACCGGGTGTTACGGACGAAAGACCGGGGCCGGATATATGGACTACAGTGGGGCCAAACCCGTGCCCAACAAAAAAGTCGAAGACGTCATCCAAGGCTATCTGACTGAAAACGCCGTCTCTCCCAAGAAACTTTCCGATCAGGATATCGTTGACGGTATGCTCGCCCTCGCAATAAATGAGGCTGCGTTTATGATCGAACAAGGAGTTTGCGACAGGCCGCAAGACATGGATCTGGCCATGATCTACGGTACCGGATTTCCTCCGTACAGGGGCGGTATATTGCGGTATGCAGACAA
>CAINUH010000291.1 GCA_903853735.1 uncultured Desulfomonile sp.
AATTCGAGATATTGATACTGGTCTTTCCCGTACGCCACCTCGAGAGCATGATAGAGGAGCAGAAATGGAACCCCTATTTCCTGATACTTTTTCTTTATTCCCAATAGAAGTCCCCTTACCCCGTTAATCTCCCTTCGATACAGAAGATACTTGAGCATCCCGAGTATGCCTATTTTGCCGTTAAGACGTTTGAGCAGGGGATTAATGTTCGGAACCATCAGGGCCGCCCCAATTGGTTCCTCGTCGCAGTAAACGAAAAAGATGAGGTCTTCATCCGCAAACCTTTCCAGGTTCATGGCCAGTTCGGAGACTTCCGCATCTGTTGTTGGCACAAAACCCCAGTTGCCAGCCCAGCACTCATCGTAAATCTGCCTTATTCGGGTTACGATTGCTTCAACATTGTCTGTCTTCCTGTTTGCGTTTCTCACGCTGAACCGGCCGTCGTTCTTAAGGCGATCAGCAATCTTTTCCATCCATTCCGGCGATTGCCAGCTCCTGTCCACCAGGTAAGAGAACAAATCCTTTTCTTTGCGTAATCCGGACGCCTGCGCAAGTTCAAGATAATAAGGGGGATTATACGGCATCATGAAGGTGGCCTGGTGCTCAAAACCATCTATGAGCATACCGATCTCATAGTTCGTTGAAGGATTAAAAGGTCCGCAAAGATAAGTCATTCCCCTGCCTCGTACCCACTCTTCGGCAGATGCAAAAAGACCTTTGGCAGCCTCCAAATCGTTTTCGCACTCGAAAAACCCCCAAATTCCCATGCCTGTTTTATGGTACTGATTATAGTTTTTATCTACAATTGCGGCTATGCGTCCAACAAACTTCCAATCACGGCGGGCGAGAAACAGAACCCGTTCGGAGAATTGCCAATAGGGATGCTCAAATGTGTCCAACATGCGGCGAACCACCTTCTTGAGAGGCGGCACCCAATTGGGATAATCGGCATAAATGTCCCATGGCAAATCAATGAAGGCGTCAAAATCAGCGGATCGCTCTACAGGAACAATTTCTAAACCAGCCATTAAAATGTCTCCCAGAATAATATTCCGACCCTAAAAAAGGAACCCCCCGGTAAACCGACCGGTCATTTCGGATCACGAGTTATTTCCGAGGGCATAGTTTACAATCATCTCGCTCACTTTGGCAAGGAATGACACCATCGGATCTTGTGAACGATTTCCAAGACCATTTTTGGGGTTACGACCAACAGCATATATGATATATATACATGTTATTGTGCATACATCATTCAGGAGCAGAGCATGTCCAGAGGATCCGAATATCCCGTACTAGCCTTTGTCTGGCAACCCAAAGACATTACATCAGCGGTTTTAGAAACGGCTCGCAGAACAAGAACCAAGGCTGTCTTGGATGTGAGTTCCCTGGATCTGAATACTGCCGCCGCAGCCCTGGTGAGAGCCGACGTGGGCGGCGGTTCGGCCGATGTCAAAATAGATTCCAAGGAACTGGTAGGGCCGTATCTTAAGGACTTCCTTCAAGAGACAGGAATAGGTGGCGTCTGGGCGGAATTGCACCCGCTCCTACTCGACAGTGATCTGTCGGCATATCTGACCGAATTGGAAAACCTATCGGACGATTGCGAATGTTACCCGGTAGTCGGTGATATTGATCTCATTAATATTCTCGTTAATGAACACCCGAGAATCAGAAACATAGTTCTCAAGGGCTCAGAGGCCGGAGGGTTCGTCAGTGCCGAGAACCTCTTGACGCTGTTTTCTGTCGCCAAAAACCTTATTCACACCCAGGCAAATCCCCCTCGGATTCTTCTGTGGGGAGGTATCGCTACCCCCGAAGCTGCAGCCGCATTTTTGGCGGTTGGCGTCAAAGGAATAGTTTTCGAGAGCATTCACTGGCTCACCGACCTGGTGTCAATGGACGATTCGGTACGAGAAAAAATATCAAGGCTCAGGCCGGAACATACGGACCTGACGGGTCTGAACCTTGGGGCGCCGTGTCGTCTATTCAACAAGGGGAATTCTCGGGCGGTCAAAGAACTGAAAGAATTTGCCGGCTCCCTGTGCGGATCGGAAATAAGAGACGAGCAGAGGCGATTCTTTGCTGAAAGAATCTGTAAGGAATCCCTCAATCCCTTGGATAGCAACTTTTCAAGAGAAGAGCTGTTACCACTCGGAGTTGAAGCTACCTTCGCCCATTCCTTTGTGCAGCGGTTCGGAACATCAACAGACCAGGCGTTAGAAAACTTTTTGGACGAGATTGATAGAAGACTCTCAAAGGCTCCTTCAAAACAAAATGTTTTCGCAGAAGGTCCGGTAATTGAAGAAATGGGAACACGGTACGCCTTGGTTCAAGGGGCCATGTCCTGGATTACCGATGTGCCTGAATTTGCCTCGAAGGTGGCGGAGGCCGGCGCCTTGCCCACACTGGCCCTTGGACTCATGCCGCCGGATCTCCTGGACAATAAGCTGGGCAGCCTGAAAACATTGATGGGAGATATGCCCTTTGCAGTTAACGTGATCACTCTGAAGGAAAACCCTTTTCGGAATGAGCAGCTTGCCTGGATAAAGTCCCAAAAGCCTCGTTTCGCTGTTATTGCTGCTGGAGAACCGTCACACGCCACGGAATTGTTGAAGAGCGGTATAGAGGTTATTTACATTGCTCCGAATGAGAAACTACTGGAACTGGCTTTCGGTGCAGGTGTGCGGTACGTGATCTGCGAGGGCAATGAGGCCGGCGGACATGTTGGGGAGCATTCCACCCTAACACTCGCGCAAATCATCCTGAACCGCAAAACCGCTGAACCAGAACTATTTCAAGGCCGGCGAATAATACTCGCCGGTGGTGTATGCGACAGGGAGACCGCTTTTGTGGCTGCCATGCTGGGGGCCGACGCGATACAGGTCGGAACGTCTTATCTTGCCACCAGAGAAATAGTTGAAACCGGCGCGCTCTCTGATCTCTACCAGCGAACGGTGCTTGAAGCAAAGCCTGGCTCAACAGTGGTCACTGGAGAAGGGACCGGTCTGAGGGTCAGGTCTCTGAAGACTCCCAAAATAGAGGCTGTTTGCGCTTTGGAAAGGGATTTCGTCGCCGGATCTACGGACGAGGCCGCTTTTCGTGGACAGATTGAGCAACTCAGCGCCGGAAGTCTGTTCATTGCCGCCAGGGCAATGGATAGCCCTGACGGGGCTGCCCTTGATGATCAGACCTGCCTTGAACAGGGTCAGTTTATGAGTGGCGCCTGCGCCGGGGTGGTGAATCAGGTTCGCACCTGTGCCGAACTTCACTTTGAATTGGCCGAGGCAAATTTGGAACCTGGTCTTCCATTCCTCGGACCGATCCGAGAAGCTCTCGCCGAGAGACCGCCGCTTGATGCTACAGATTCTGATCAGTTTTACGCAACAAGCGTTTCCAGCAGAATCGTTACCGGCGAAGCGGCTCGGGAGAGAGTGGCGGTTACCGGAATGAGCATCGTAAATGCTCTGGGTAATAGCCCCGAAGAAGTCTGGGCCGCCAGCTTGGCCATGCGAAGTGGAATAGTGAACGTGCCTGCCTCAAAATGGCCTCATGAAAAGTTTTTCGATCCACGTCCCCGCGTCTCGGAGAAAACCTACTGTAAGGTTGGAGCCTTTCAAAACATCGAGGTCTCGAGAAAGGAACTCGGAATCCCGCCGCAAGATTTCCGGACCATGACTGATTCCACGAAGATCACCATGTGGCTGGCCCAGCAGGCCATTGAGGACTCGGGGATACTGTCATCGGACATACCAAGGCATCGAATTGCGGTCCTTATTTCTCAGAATTCCGGAGAAGCGGCCGCTACCCTGGAAGATATGATTATTCGAAGCGCTGCCGGACGAATAGTTGATTCGGTAAAGACCGTCATCGAGGTAACGGAAGAAACACGTCAGGCGATAGAGGAAGCTGTCAAATTAGATCGTATGGCCATTGATGACACAACCCTCTTAGGGCGCCTCAATTGTACTGCAGGCGGGTTTATCTGCAACAAATACGGATTTATGGGCCCGAGCTTCGCAGTTTCTGCTGCCTGTGCAACCGCCCTGGTCGCCCTTTACAGCGCTTATCAAATGATACGAAACGGAATAATAGATGCCGCAGTCATAGGCGGGGCCGAGGAACCTTTGACTCCCATGCATTTTCTGGAGTTCTCTGCGCTTGGCGCTCTAGCCGGCCTTTCGGGACAGGATCGGCACGCCGTGGAGTCCAGCCGGCCTTTTGACGCCACGAGAGACGGAATGGTACTGGGTGAAGGTGGAGGCATGATTGTCGTTGAGCGCGAATCGGTGGCTCGACATCGGGGCGCCGGGATACATGCCTACATAACTGCAATGGGAGCCAGCAACAATCATCTGGGAATGGTGGAGTCTTCCAGAATAACTCAGGAGATTGCCATTGGCGCGTGTTTCGCCGACGCTCCTTATGGGCCGGACGGAATAGACCTGGTTGAATGTCATGCGACAAGCACCATGCAGGGCGATGTGGAAGAAGTGTACGCGTTGAAGAGATTTTTTAATACCGAAGCGCCGGTGGTGCTCTCTTCTTTCAAATCCCAAATCGGTCACACTTTGGGAGCGTCAGGGGTAAACAGCCTCATCAGAGGAATAATGGCTATGAAAGAGGGTGTCTATCCGCCGACCTTGAATTACCAAAACCCTGATCCGGATATGCAGATTGATGGATCAGGATTGTCGATCATTACGGAACCTGTGGACTGGGTGCCAAGAGATAGCCGTCCCAGACGCTTTCAGGTCAATGCCTTTGGTTTTGGAGGATCCAATTACGTCGTTCAGCTTGAAGAAGCAACAGAAGGTGAAGACCAGGTGCTGGTTTGCGCACCTTATCGCGAGAAGTCTCCCGCCAAACGTCCGAGCGAGTTTCCCATCCCGGACGGAATCCAGTTTTTCAGATCCGAAATCAGTGGCCGATCGTATCGCCTCGCAGTGGTAGCCGACAGCGAATCTGAGGCTGTTTCCCTCGTAGGTGAAGCCGATCCAATCAAACCGGGCGACGTCATCTCTTCAAAGCAAATCAGGGCTCTGGCCATGCAAGGCGTCTATCTGGGACCTGCGGATGCACAACCGGTGCCATTGACCTACGTATTCCCGGG
>CAINUH010000292.1 GCA_903853735.1 uncultured Desulfomonile sp.
AGGCTCAAGGGGTATGTCGGAGCACAGTGGCTCGGATTTGGAAAGCGCATGGTCTCCAACCTCACAGGATAAAAACGTTCAAGCTTTCCAAAGACAAACACTTCGTGGAAAAGCTCACTCAAATCAACAACCAAAACCCTAAACCCTTTGTCTGGACCAAGAATGTCCATCAAATTCTTGAAAAGGTCAAACGTTGTAAATCTACTATGGAGACACTACACTAGGTGATGAAAGGTCCTATTCACGTTACCAAAACGATGCACGAGCCCCTTGGCACTCCAGGAAGAAGAACATCTCTTTCTCAGAGATGTTGGCTACAGCACGACGCAGCCATTTTGACAAAAGAATTTCGCGCGATCATGGGAAACGCGAGAACGCCACCATGATAACGCTGCGGCACTCAACACGCAAACACGAATTCGGTAAAAGGGCGAAACTATAGCTAAGCTGGTGTCCCCACCAATGTCTCAGGAACAAAAGCGAATTTCAATAACCCAGTTCGCTATGGTATACGTCGATCGTGCGCCTGTTGCATGCGGGTCACATTTGGATACTAACATGAGATTGGCTTTCACACAAAATTACTGACGGGTCCAGGGAAACCCGACGGGATAGAGTCCGCAACTCTCTGAATTGTTGAGGGAAATGCCTCATGAAGGTTTTGGCGTTACCTCCGTGTTTGGTCTTGGTTGCACGATTGGTAGCAATGGATTCTTGATATCCAATTGCAACCCCCTATAATCATTGAGAGGCAAAAGGATATCTGAGAGATGCAAAAAAAGGGTAGGGTAGGGGCTCCAATCTATGGAACCCCTCACTAACACTAGACTTTGTCTGGAGATGAAGCAGACTGCGGTGGGGACGGCTCCTGAGATTGAGAGACAGCCGATCCGGCATTATCATCAGCAGGCGTGACTGCTGATTGAGCCGGTTGATCGACTGAAGCAGCCGGCCTTGCCGGAGGGCCGCTGAGCCCAATTTTCGAGAACAAATCCAGGCAAATTTTGCCAATCCAATGATTTGGTAGGAGTTTCTCAGTCACCCATACAATCACGAAAACTATTGCGGCAATTATTCCTGCAACAATAAGGAATGAAATCAGGAAAATCAGGCCTGAAAGCAGCAATACGAAGTAGACAGGGGAAAAGAATCCGTAGAAGAACCCGCGTCCTACCTTTGCAGCTAAATCTTCTTCCTCTTCTCTCCCGAGAATGTCGTTGAACACCCTGACGTAAAGGTTTTTGTCATAGTAGCTGAGGGCAGCGCTCACTAGTCCCAGAGCAATCATTCCTATAAGTTTTAAGATCATTGTATCCTCCGTAACGATTATGGACCGGGAACCGGACTCTTGACTCAGAATACACTAGTCAGAAACTCTTAGTCTCCTCGAACACCATCACCACACACCAACACGGACTAATATTACCGCTTTTTTGATTTTTTCCTTGCCTGTCTGGCTTCCTTGCTCTTTTTTCTTTGTCTTTCCAAGGCTTTTTTTGAAATCTGCTTGCCTTTGTTAACCTCTGGCAACCCAAAAGGGTTCCCTGCAAATTGCTCGGAATCCTGATTCCCCAGGAGATCTGAAAAACCGCCCCCAAACATCCTCTTGAGCCCCTTTAATCTCTTCCATCGGCCTCGGATTTTCCCTCCGCCCATTGCGGCCATGAGATCCCTCATGTCCTTAAACTTGCTAAGGAGATCTCTGACCTCCGACTCTCCTCGCCCTGATCCATTTGCAATTCGGCGAATTCTGGAATCATTGACGATATCCGGGTGTTTACGCTCTCCAGGAGTCATTGAATTTATGAGTGATTCCATACGAATCAATTCATAGTCGTCCACCTTAGCGGTATCGGGAAGTCCTCCGGAAAAAAACGGGAGCTTTTCGACGAGGTCTTGAAGAGGCCCCATTTTCTTGATTGCCCTTATTTGATTCAGAAAATCGCTGAGTGTAAAATTCCCGGCAAGCATACGCATGGCGTCTTCTTCAGCTTTTTTCTCGTCGACAACTTCCTCGAAGCCCTTAACGAGCCCTACAACGTCTCCGAAACCAAGGATTCGCGAGGCCAGACCTTCGGGGCGAAACTCTTCAAGTCGGTCGAGCGCCTCTCCCATACCAACGAATTTGATGGGAACGCCGGTAGCTTCCTTAATGGAAATGGCGGCACCGCCGCGAGCATCTCCATCCAGCTTTGTGAGTATGAAACCTGTAAGGCTAATGCTTTCGTTAAAGGCTCTTGCAACATTGACCGATTCTTGACCAATCATTGCATCGCACACGAGAAGAACATTTTCCGGAGACGTCAGGTCGTGGATGCGACGCAGTTCCTCCATGAGAGGTGCATCAACAGTCAAACGTCCAGCGGTGTCAAAAATGGCTACATCGCAACCGCGGGAACCAATTTCTGCCAGTGCCTTCCTGCAAATCTCCGGGGGATCGGCTCCTCCGTCGGTATACACAGGTATGTCAAGGTCGGATCCCAACTTTCGCAACTGTTCCACGGCTGCTGGACGATAGACATCAGCGGCCACAAGCATAGGCTTCTTCCTTTCCTTCACGAGGAAGCGTGCCAGCTTGGCAGCCGTCGTCGTCTTGCCTGACCCCTGGAGTCCTACCATCATAATGGATGAAGGTTTGGAGCGTAGATTGAGAGACGAGTCGGCCGGTCCCATGAGACGCACCAATTCGGTTTGACACACACTTATGAAGTGGTCGCCCGGTGATATCCTAACCTTCTTGTCCTTGTGCCTTACCTTTACCTGGACTATCTCCCCAAGCGCTTGATTCTTGACTCGATCTAGAAACGAACGAGTAACCTGAAATTCGACGTCTGCTTCAAGCAAAGAGACGCGGATCATCTTCAACGCTTCGCTGAGATTCTCCTCGGTGAGCGTCCGCATCCCCTGCAAGTATTGGCGAACATCACGGAATCCCCTGGTCAGAATTTCCAGCACGGAGCCTGCCTCCCGAGAAAACCAATTTTCCCAAAAATCAGACCTTTATCATAAGATAAGGCAAAATGTAAACATTTTCTTTCCTTGCTCGCCTCCGGGTTTTCTGTTATAAACTCAAAGCTTTCGAAAAGTTCGAATGAAAAGGTTTAAGGACAATCATGATCGAGACACTCAGGAGTTTCCAGCTCAAGACCAGAATTTTTTTCGGGCGTGGGGGAATTTCTTTTCTGGGTAATTGTGCGTTAGATACTGGGGCAAAAAAATTCCTCCTCGTGGCCGATCCCGGAATCGAAAAGACCGGCTACGTGGACAGGGCTAGAACCATCCTTGACCAAAAGGGCATGCAGGGTGAGATATTCTGTGAAATTGAACCGGAACCATATCTGGACAGTGCCGATCGCGCGGCTGAGTTGGGTAAGTCTATTGAGGCCGGTCTTGTCATTGGAATGGGCGGCGGATCAGCCATGGATACTGCCAAAGCCGCAGCAGCTATTATTACAAATGGGGGAAGAGCCCAGGACTACTTGGGTTTGAACGTAGTCAAGCAGTCTGCACTCCCTACGATTATGATCCCGACCACGGCAGGTACTGGATCCGAAGTCACCTTTACCGCCGTATTTACTAATAGGCAAACCAAAGCAAAAGGCGGGATTAACAGCCCTTATCTCTTTCCAGATGTGGCATTATTAGACCCTCAATTGACGCTTTCCCTTCCCCCTGAAGTCACTGCAGCTACTGGAATCGATGCTTTAACTCATGCTATCGAATCGGTTACCAGCCGATCATCTACGGTGTTTACTGAGGCTCTGGCGCTAAAGGCAGCCACTTTGATTTCACAGAACCTTCGCAGGGCTGTCTTTCATGGCGACGATATTGAAGCTCGCGAAAACATGCTATTGGGAAGTCTGTTGGCTGGAATAGCTCTTGCCGACGCCGGAGTTGGGGCATGTCACGCCCTTGCATATCCCCTCGGAGGGAATTACAGGATTCCTCATGGACTCGCGAACGCCATTCTCATTCCCCATGTCATGGAGTTTAACTTGGCCGCTGCCGAGCGTCCTTTGGCGATGATAGCCCAGAGCATGGGAGAGCCCGTATCCGGCCTACCCCTTCGAAAAGCTGCTGCTACCGCGGTTGAAGCCGTAAGTACGCTGTGCAGAGATATCGGGATACCAAATTGCCTTTCTGAAATTGGCGTGCCGAGAGCCGACATCCCCATGCTGGTCGAAGGAGCGTTGAAAGTTACAAGGCCCGTAGAGAATAACCCTCGAACACTGGGAAAAGAAGATGCCATCCAAGTATATGAACGGGCATTCCGTTGACGGTATGGCACTTATGAAAGATCTGCATAGTTATTGAAATAGAATAAATTTTCATAATCCGACAAACCCTGCAACTGACCCTTTGCGAGGAGGACGTATGCCCGGATATGAATGGATAGGAGCCGAAGAGAAAGGACAAGTTAACCAGGTCTTGGACACAGGGGTACTCTTTCGGTACGAATTCATGAAGGAACGCAGCGGTGTTTACAAAGTCAAAGAATTTGAAGAGAAATTTGCCTCTTATACGGGAGCGCCTCATGCGCACGCCGTCACGTCCGGCAGTGCGGCTCTGAAAGTAGCTCTTGCCGCTCTGGGAATCCGGCCTGGAGATGAAGTCATTACCCAGGGTTTCACTTTCATAGCAACGTTTGAAGCGATTATCGAAGCGGGTGCGGTCCCGATACCGGCAGAGATCGATGAAACTCTGAACATGGA